>JBFEXN010000014.1:0-17832 GCA_041562655.1 Sulfurimonadaceae bacterium | reverse complement strand
GGTGGTTATAGAGAGGGGGAAACGCCTGGTCCCATTCCGAACCCAGAAGCTAAGCCCCTCTTCGCTGATAATACTGCAGATTTCATTTGTGGGAACGTAGGTCGCCGCCTGGACTTTCTTTTTTAATCCAATCCAATCACTTTACTTTTTAATCATCCAAAACTTTATTTATTTACTTTTTTATTACTTTAAAATGATCTCAATTTTCATTTCAACATTATCACTCCGGCAAAACGGCCGCATTGATTGTTTTCCGCTCTATAAGAATAGAAGATGTCTGTATGGCATGCTGTGCAAAACGTAGATGTCTCGATATTCTTTTTCTCTACACCAACTTCTTTTAATTGTCGATGTGCTATTGCGACAAGGTCCAAATAATAACCTCTTTCATTAGTTTGTATGGCATAATCAAAACCAAATGTGTGTGCTTCATTATTGACCTCGTTACCGACTTGATAACAGCATTGATGTATGGATGGCCCAATAGAGACAATCATGTCTTTTGGGTCACTTCCATATGCTTCATGCATCTTTTTGATTGTCTTTGACAAGATATTTGAAAATATACCTGCACGACCGGCATGTACAGCAGCAATGACGCCTTGTATAGGATCATACATCAAAATTGGGTTACAATCTGCGACCATAACCATCAAGGGGATTCCTTTTTGCTGTGTTATAAGAGCATCGCAAGTCTTTATCTCTTGATAATCATGACGTTCATTGATTATTACACATTTATCGCCGTGGACCTGATTCATGTGTACAAGCCGTTCTAACGGATAGTGTAAATGTGCAGCAAGTCTTTTATGGTTTTCATCTACGTGAATGGGATCGTCATTAACATGATACGCTAGATTGTTTCCGTACTTTGATGTTTTATGTGAGCGTGTGGTAAAAGCATGCAGGACATTTGTATGCGCAGATAAAAGTTTACTTGTGAGTGTTTTCATTGTTTATAGTAACAAAATTCTTTGTATATATTACTCAAAATCGTCAACATTCATATTTATACAGGTTGAGTCATGGTGACTTCTTAGCTATTTCGCTAAAATATCTTTTATTAAGGGGTACGCGATGTCAGACAATATGAATCTAAAATCCATGCATGCATTACATACGCTTCCTGTTACATTGGATGGTTCCAACGTAGAGCACAAGCGTGAAGAGATAAGGGAGTATTTTCACAAGACGTATACTTTTTACGAAAAACTCTTTGAATGCTTTATGAATGATGATGTGTTTTATATGAAACCTGAACCGACACGGCATCCTATCATCTTTTATTTTGGGCACACGGCAACATTCTTTATCAACAAACTTGTCGCGTCTAATATTATACATGAACGTATCAATCCAGAGTTTGAGTCTATGTTTGCTATAGGCGTTGATGAGATGAACTGGGACGACATGGATACTACTCACTACAGCTGGCCAGAAGTTGATAAAGTTCGTCAGTACCGTAATGAGGTACGCAAACGTGTCGATGCGCTGATCACAGATATTCCTTTGAGTCTGCCAATACAGCAAGAGGACCCTATGTGGATCATACTTATGGGAATAGAGCACGAAAGAATCCATCTGGAGACATCGTCTGTTTTACATAGACAACTTCCTATTACATCTATTAAAGACAATGGCTTCTTCCCGCGTTGTGATGAAATCTCTGATGCTTGTCAAAACGAGATGGTGTCAATCGAAGGTTCAACAATACGATTAGGCAAAGAGAGGACGCACCATCTTTACGGATGGGATAATGAATACGGAAAAAAAGAGGTAGAGGTGGCTTCATTTAAGACAAGCAAGTTTCTTGTTAGCAATGGGGAGTTCCTGGACTTTGTCAATGATGGCGGATATGACAATGATTCGTATTGGGATGAAGAGGGACTGGAGTTCTTAAATATGCGAAAAGTCTCCTCTCCCGTCTTCTGGGTTGATCATGGAGATGGAAGTTTTGGGTATAGGGCAATGTTTGAAGAGATGCCAATGCCTTTGAGTTGGCCGGTAGATGTGAACTATCTGGAAGCGAAAGCGTTTTGCCGATGGAAGAGTAAAAAGGAGAACAAAGAGTACAGACTTTTGTCTGAAGCAGAATGGTATCGACTCCATCAAAGAGCAGGCCTTACAGATGTGCCGGAATTTGATGACAGAAGAGCCAACATTAATTTTCGATATTGGGCATCTTCCTGTCCGGTGAACAAGTTTGCTTTTGGTGACCTGTATGACGTGATGGGAAATGTTTGGCAGTGGACAGAGAGTCATATGGATGCTTTTGAGGGCTTTGAAGTACATCCGGCATATGATGATTTTTCTGTGCCTACTTTTGACGGCAAGCATAATCTGATCAAAGGTGGTTCTTGGGCCAGTACGGGAAATGAACTGATGAAACACTCACGATATGCTTTCAGACGCCATTTTTATCAGCATGCCGGATTTAGATATGTGGAAGGAAATGAATTGGAAAAAGAAGAAGAGAACATTTACGAGACAGATGAGTTAGTCTCCCAGTATTGTGATTTTCAGTATGGGGACACATACTTTGGTGTGCCTAACTTTGCTGTCACATGCGCTAAAAAAGCTATTGAATACACCAAAGACATCAATCAAGGCTCTGCATTGGACCTTGGTTGTGCGACAGGACGTGCTTCCTTTGAGCTGGCGAAAAGCTTTGATAAGGTGTGCGGGATTGATTTTTCAGCGCGTTTTGTCCAAGTCGGTGTTGAGTTACAACAAGACAACATGATCGGCTATTATCAAAATGGCGAGGGCGGACTAAAATCTCGTCGTGAGGTTAGCCTTGAGGATTTAGGTCTGCAAGAGGTAAGAGATAGGGTCGAGTTCTGGCAGGGAGATGCCTGTAATTTAAAGCCACATTTTACGAATTATGATCTTGTGATGGCGACGAATCTTATAGACAGGTTGTATGAGCCACACCTTTTTCTAGCATCAGTGCATGAACGGATCAATGCAGGAGGTTACCTCATATTGACCTCTCCTTATACCTGGCTGGAGGAGTATACCTCCAAAGAGTTTTGGATAGGTGGATACAAGGATGAAAACGGGAATGAGGTCTCGACGCTCGATGGCTTGAAAGCGATGTTAAAGGACAAATTTGAACTTGTCGCTACAGAAGATGTCCCCTTTGTCATCCGTGAGACACCTAGAAAATATCAGCACACTATCTCAGAGATGTCTGTTTGGAAGAAGAAGTAGATCGTGGGATTAAAGAATCATGTTGATTTTAATAAGGCACCTTCCAGAGAAGGTACCAATGCTGAGAAATATGAACTGAGGGAAAAACTTTTCGGCTCAGAAGATGTCCTTCCTATGTGGGTGGCCGACATGGATATACAGACACCATTTTTTGTGATGGATGCGATACGTGAAAGAGTAAATCATCCTATCTTGGGATACGAAGAGATCCCTGATTCTATGTTTGAAGCTCAGATAGAGTGGGTGAAAAATCGCCATGGATATGAGATGAAACGTGAGTGGATGTTTTATTCTCCCTCTGTAGTGGCAAGTATCAATCTATGTATCCAAGCCTTTACGGATGTGGGTGATAAAGTGATCGTCCAGTCTCCCGTGTACTTTCCCTTTTACTCTTCTGTCACGAATAATGATAGGGTTTTGATAAAAAACACCTTGAAAGAAGAAGATGCTTATTACACTATGGATTTTGAAGCCTTGGAGGCGTCCATTGATGAAAAGACGAAGCTTTTACTCTTATGTTCTCCACACAACCCTGTAGGCAGAGTCTGGACAAGAGATGAGTTGAAAAGACTGGGGGATATCTGTATTAAACACGATATTGTGATTCTGGCAGATGAGATACATAGTGATTTGATATTTAAAGGATCAAAGCATATCCCTATGGCAAGTGTATCAGAAGCGTTACACGAACGTACAATCACCTGTTACGGCCCGGGCAAGACATTTAATATGGCTGGTTTGGCCATCTCTACGATTTCGGTGCCAAATGATAAGCTTAGAGAAAAGTTTCAGAAGGTGTACAAGGCAGTGCATTTCGCTGAAGGAACGGTTTTTGGGCATGTCGGTTTTGAAGCAGCCTATACAAAGGGGGCGGCATGGCTGGAAGGACTTCTTGAGCATTTACAGGGAAATATCGATTATCTTGATATCTGTTTGAAGGAGTACATGCCTTGCATCACAATGCACAAGCCTGAGGGGACTTATCTCGCTTGGCTGGACTGTAGAGGACTGGGCTTGAGTTCGCAAGACTTGAAGGATTTTTTTTACAAGGAAGCCAGACTCGGTCTCTCTTCGGGAGTAAGTTTTGGCAAGGTTGGAAACGGGTTCATGCGTATAAACCTGGCAACACCGCGTTCGACGGTCGAAGAGGCTGTATCCCGCCTTCATAAAGCATATGAAGAACGAAGGTTCTAGACACTTCTTATACCTTTGGACAGTACACTTACCCTCTTGAACTGTCTTTTTGTATCTCTTTGAGCACTTGCGCAGCTACCGGGCCGGTCTTGACATCTAACGGACGCCCATTCTCTAATGTTTTTTGGATCTGTCTGATAATTGCATCCATTATGTTTTCCTTCATGATATAGGTTAGAGACAATATCGGCGCATGCGTGAATATGATTAGACACATACCAAATTCTATGATAAGATTAACTATTAGGAGTTTGCTCGTGGCTAAAATCAACTGGGATGAATATAAACAGTATAAGCATCAGCGTAACGATATCGAAGGTCTTGATAATTTTGAGATCATGTTGGAGTTTTTAAGAAGCTTTTATAACAAGACTTCATCATTTGAGGTCTTTGACATTCTTGATGCTGATCCGCTTGGTAAGATGATGCTTGAAAAACGAGACATCTTTAAGCCTGAACATCTTGAAGCCTACCTTTACAGAAAGTTGTCACGATGATCATGGTCTTTAGCGGAGCTGGCCTCAGCGCTGAGAGTGGTATAAGGACATTTAGAGACCATGACGGTTTGTGGGAAGAGTATGATGTCATGCAGGTCTGTTCAACACAGGGGTGGAGAGAAGACAGGGGGCTTGTCACGCAGTTCTACAATGCCCGACGGAAGGACCTGCGAGATAAGAAACCGAACAGGGCGCATATTGTCCTGGCAGAGTTAGAGAAAAGATATCCACATAAGATCTATAACCTGACACAAAATGTCGATAATCTTCTTGAAAAAGCGGGGTGTCAAAGTGTCATTCACCTGCACGGGACATTGACAGACCTGCGCTGTGAGAGCTGCGGGCATGTCTGGGATATTGGGTATGAAGAACAGGACGTGGATGAGGTCTGTCCACGATGTGAAAGTGAGGCAGTTCGTCACAATGTCGTCATGTTTGGAGAAGCGGCACCTGCTTATGCCCGTATATATGAGGCAATAGCGAATTGCAAGCTCTTCATTGCGATTGGGACAAGTGGACAAGTCATTGATATCGTACCCATCGCTTCAGAATTTCAGCACTCTATTTTGATTAATCCAAAACGTGAGGAGTATGTCACATCTTTTGGTGCACATGATAGGTACATAGATGAATATTTTGAATATTTTATTCAAAAAGGTGCCAGTGAGGCGATGGATGAGATGTTAACGATAATCGAGGAGTTTATGAATGTATAAATGGATATTCATAGGCTTGGCCATCATGGGCCTTGTATTGTATTTTACAGGTGCTTTGGAAATCGTCAACAGCGATGAGCGTGTGAGTGTCACCGTTGATAAGGATAAGGCAAAAGAGTTTGGAAGTTCCATTAAGCAGAAGATAAAAGAGTAAAGGATTACAAAAGGAATCCTGCTAGAAGAATCTTCATAATTTCGATATACTTAAACATTAACAGCTGTAAGGAAGATGTATGAAACCTTCTGTTTTAGGTGCTATCTATGGGGCTTTTGTCGCTGATGCTTTGAGCTTAGGTGCACACTGGGTATATGACGTCAACGAGATTAAGGAACAGTTCCCTGAATATGAAACATATCATG
This sequence comes from Sulfurimonadaceae bacterium, assembly GCA_041562655.1. GTDB lineage: Bacteria > Campylobacterota > Campylobacteria > Campylobacterales > Sulfurimonadaceae. Next base: position 11,852 of record JBFEXN010000014.1, on the reverse strand, counting down.
ACCCCATTACCGAGTATCATGCAGGTAAGAGCGCGGGTGATATTACGCATTATGGAGATCAGACGACCTGGTTATTAGAGTCTATTGCCTTGGAAAAAGGATTCTCTTTATCCAGTTTCTCTTCACGATGGGCAGAGTATATGTCTAGCTATCAAGGGTATGTTGATAGTGCAAGTAAAACAACCTTGGAGCAATTGAACGCCGGAAAGTCTCCCCTTGAAGCAGGTTCATCTTCACAAGAGCTTAGCGTTGTCGGACGCATCGCTCCATTGGCTTTGCTTTACAGTGACAAGCAAAAAGAGTTAGAAGATGCGGCTGTATTGCAGACACAGATGACACATAACTCTAAAAGTGCCATAGACGTAACCCGTTTTTTTGCGCAACTGCTCTATCTTGTTTTTCAAGGTTATTCACCAAAGAACTCTCTTCTGGCTATGCTAAATGCAGCAGATGACCCCGTTGTAGAAGATTGGATCAAGGTCGCCTTTGCCTCGGTTGAGCATGATACGGTCGAAGCGATTGCATCATTTGGACAATCATGCAATGTCAAAGGAGGCTGCCCTGGGGCCCTGCATCTGATCTTGAAATACGAGAACGATTATGAAGAAGCGATGAAACAGAACGTATATGCCGGCGGGGATTCGGCAGCACGTGGCATGGTTGCGGGGATGATCTTAGGTGCATATAACAAACTTGAAAACATCCCTCAAAACTGGATCGATGCATTAAATACCAAAGATCGAATATCTACATATATAGGAGTCTTCAGTGAATAAAATACCTGTGAATATGGTGGAGTTTATCCAAGAGCATCATGTCTTATCAATGGCAACAGTACAAAATGACAAACCGGCTTCATGCTCACTTTTTTATCTGTTTATCCCGAAGGAGGAGTGTTTTATCTTTGCCTCGGACTATGAGACGGAACACATGAGAAATATTTTACAAAACCCCGATGTCTCCGCCAACATACATAATGAGACAAAAGAGTTGAAACATATTAGAGGAGTACAGATCAAGGGAATGGTGACAAACGCCGAGGAGAGGCATGTTCATCTTTATCTCAAAGAGTACCCTTATGCCGAGGACATTGACGATAAGACCTTTTGGAAACTAAAGATAACAGAGTTAAAGTATACGGACAACAATCTAGCCTTTGCCCAGAAAGAGACGTGGAGGTATTAAGCTTTGGTCTGTTTTTGCTCATAAGCCTGACAAGGCTGTCCCGTGCTCCCTTTAACCACAAGAGAGGGGATTTGCAAGGATTTAAAACCGTATATCCTACATCCGTGAGGCTTCGAACTCTCCCAGGTGACATAATAGTGCACACATTTTTTACAATTAATCCTAATCATAATGGCATTATAATATAATGTCCAAAAATTTTAAAGAGACCCACTATGCAGCAAATCCTAGAGATGTTAAAACTTCAACAAGAACTTAATGATTCTACCAATGGTACCAATTGGGAAATCGGTGTGACCAAAAATGGAAAACGGATTGACTGGAAACGTTGTATACATATGGAATCGGCTGAGTTGATCGATAGTTTTGCCTGGAAGCATTGGAAAGCTATCAACCAGGAGCCAGACTGGGAGAACATCAAGATCGAAGTCGTTGATATCTGGCACTTCGTTTTAAGTCTGCTTCTTCAAGAGTATAAACTTCAAAAACTAGGAAGCATTGATGAGCTTGCCAAACACATCGTCTCACGAGACGGATTCAACGCTTTTTCAGAGCTAGATTACCGTCCTGAAGCAACGATGTATGAGATCATTAAAATGGTAGAACAGATGATGTTTGATGTATTAAAGCCGGAAGGATTTGATCTTGATGCCTTGATCGATGACTTTTTTAAGATGGCACTACATTGTGGTGTGAATCTCCAAGAGTTATATGTCCTGTATATTGGAAAGAACATCCTGAATCGTTTTCGTCAAGACCATGGATATAAAGAAGGCACGTATATCAAGGTCTGGAACGGTGATGAAGACAACGTTGTGATGCTTGATACAATGGTCAAGAATCCCGAGTACGGCGTGGATGAATTGTACAAGGCTCTTGAAGAAGTATATAAAGAGCTATAAGCGCTTTTTTCGAAGCTTCCTGTTTAATGCACGATGGGCTCGGGATGCCCGCGGTGCTCTTCCAGGATATGCCAAATGTCTTCTACCTCCAGTCCGTAGGCAAGAAGAAGTTTCTCACTCTTTCCTTTATCGGCTTTTTCAAGAGAAAGGGTCAGTGCATACAATTTCCCTAACTCACCTACCTGGTATAAAAGTGCGTCTTTTATGACATTATCCACGTTAAGCTCGTCTAAGATGAGTGGCAGGGGCATTTCAAAGACGGTCTCCAACAACGACAACAGAGCAACAAAACGTGCTTGTGTCAGAAGTTCTTCATCATTCTTATTCATACGCTTTAAGATACCAAGCATCAGGTCTATTCTGTTTTGTACGACGATAGAGCTTGGGTTAATGTCATTGGCACTTGTACGCCCTGATTTGGCATAGACAATAAGCATTAACCACTGCATAAGCGGTTTTTTACCGATGCGTTCGAGCATTTCACAAAGACTTGATGCATTGGTGTCAAAGTCAAATCCGCCCGAGTTTACAAACTGTAAGAGTTGCAGGATAATTTCATTTTGTTTTTCAAATTGCACGCAGATATCTGGCATAGAGACTGAGCCTTGCAAAAGGTTGAAGAGACGAATGACTCCCAGATGATGGGGATCCAGTCTGTTTTTCTTGATTAACTCCGGCTTTGCAAGATGAAACCCTTGAAAATATTCGAATCCAAGCTCTTTGTAGGCATCTAGGACATACTCAGATTCGATCTTCTGAGCCATGAGTGTCTTGCCATCGAACAGACCCAAGTTTTCTTGTAGCAACTCAATGTCTGTGCGGGTCGTGTCAAATTTTATATACTGGACGTAAGGTAAGACACGCGTGATGTTCTTGATATAGGTTTGATCAAAGTTTACGTTGTCAAGGACAAAGGTATACCCATTCTTATGCAATGCTTTGATGCACTCGAACTCTTTTTGATTGATCTGGATGTCCTCATAAAGCTCAAGGATAAAACGGTCTTTTGGAATGGTGTAGATGATGTCAGTCAAGAGTATCTTACTGTCAATGTTGATGAAAGCTTTGGATGAACCTACAAGCGTATGCAGACCAATCTGGTTTAGGATATTGACTAACAGTGAAGCCGTGGCCAGACGTCTATCGGGCAGTGACATGTCTTTGTCATCATTTCGATAGTAGAGTTCATACCCAAAGATATGCTGATCACGTCCGAAGATGGGTTGTTTTGCTATATATAAAAAATTGGACATCAAGCCTCTTTAGTATTCGTTACTTTATAATAGCATTAAAACCGCTTAAATGCAATGGTTTTACACCGGTAGAAGGGGTTTATAGAGAATATCCCTTTAAAACTGCACGCCCTCATAACGATCATATAGCCATGTTGAAACACTCTCTATCTCTTCATCGCTTAAAACGGCTTTTTGAGATGGCATGATGCCAAACTTTTCCACAGCAGGCGGATTGCACATTACCTTTGCCAATCCAGGGTGTTTGATATAGTCTTTGATAAAGGCAATGACAACGGCTCTGTGTACATCATCATCGTCATCTTTTATGATGATGTTGGTCTTGAGCTGTTGAGCGACTTCGTTCATCGGAGGGGCTTTGAGAGTGTTAAATCTTTTAAGTGCAGTTTTTTTGTCCAAAAGCTCCACATGACAGGCTGAACAAACATTATCAAAGACCTTCTGACCCGCCTTTAAATCATCTGTATCGTTAGCAAAAAGTAAGATGGGAAGTAGTAAAGATGCAATAATTGTAATTTTCATTTTATATCCTTTTTTATAGACAGTTATTATAGTGCTTTTGTGTTAATTTATTGTTAATTCGTTACAATCGCATATGCAAAAAAAGAAGATATATTTGGCTGGATTTGATGTCTTTTATCCTAATGCCATAGAGGTCTTGAATGAGAAGAAAAAACTCTGTGAGACCTATGGCTTTATAGGTTTGGCTCCCCTGGATAATGAAGTGGATTTCTCACAACCCAAAGAGCAACTTCGAAAGACGATCTATGAGGCCAATGTGCAACTTATAAAAGAGGCAGATATCCTGTGTGTGAATCTCAATGCATTTAGACATGGAGAACCGGACGCGGGAACAGTCTTCGAGATAGGCTATGGAGTAGCTCTTGGAAGAGAGGTCTATGTTTATGTCGATTCAGGTGAGACAATGCTGGAAAAAACAAGAACACATGATGCATCGTGTGTCTGTAAAGATGGTGTTTGGATTGATGGGAACGGTTTGACAATAGAAGACTTTGATGGGATGTTTAACCTGATGATAACCGAGTCAACAACAATAATTAATGGAACTTTAGAAGATGTTTTGGAGAAAATCAGATGAGTATGGAAAAGATATATCTTAAAGATTATGAGAAACCACCTTATGAGGTGAAGACGATCGATTTGGAGTTTGAACTTCATGATACGAATACGCTGGTTAAAAGCAAGATGACTATTCATCGTACCGGCCACGAAAACGAGCCTCTTTTTCTTAACGGGGAAGAGCTTGAACTGGTCGGTGTTGTCCTGGACGGGCGTGAATTACACGAGAGCGAATATGAGTTGAATGAACTGGGAATGACCCTGCACAAGCTTCCCCAAGAGTTTACCTTAGAGATACAAAACACAATCAATCCAGAGGCTAACACGGCACTTGACGGTCTGTACAAATCGGGTGGAATATTTTGTTCACAGAATGAACCGGAAGGTTTCAGACGTATCAGCTATTTCATAGACAGACCTGATGTGATGGCGGTCTATTCGACGAAGATCATTGCCGATAAAAAGGCTTATCCGATCCTATTGAGCAATGGAAACCTGTTTGAGACAGGTGAGCTCGAAGATGGCAAACATTATGCCATCTGGAAAGACCCTTTTCCAAAACCTTCATATCTTTATGCCTTGGTCGCAGGTGACCTTGGTTGTGTAAGTGATAGTTTTACGACGATGCATAACAGAGAAGTGGCGCTAAATATCTATTGTGACAAGGGTAACGAGGCTCAGTGTACCCATGCCATGGAATCATTGAAAAACTCAATGCAATGGGATGAAGAGCGTTTTGGCAGAGAGTATGACCTTGATATCTATAATATCGTAGCAGTAGACAGTTTTAATATGGGTGCGATGGAGAACAAGGGACTTAACATCTTTAACTCACATTATGTCCTAGCGGATGCGGACACGGCGACAGATGCCAACTTTATGGGTATTGAGTCTGTTATAGGACATGAGTATTTTCATAACTGGACGGGAAACCGCATCACGTGTCGTGACTGGTTTCAGCTTACTCTTAAAGAAGGACTCACCGTCTTTAGAGACCAGGAGTTCTCTGCGGATATGAACACCCGTTCTGTTCAGCGAATTTCCGATGTAAAGGCATTGCAAGAACGTCAGTTTGTAGAAGACGCCTCACCGACCTCACATCCGATTAAACCAGACGCTTACATACAGATCAATAACTTCTATACGGCGACGATCTATGAAAAGGGCGCCGAAGTCATCCGTATGATCCATACGCTTATCGGTGAAGAAGGGTTTAGAGCCGGAATGGATCTGTATTTTAAGACGTTTGACGGCCAAGCAGTCAGAACAGAAGACTTTGTCTGGGCTATGCAGGAAGCTTCTGGTTTTGATCTTGAACAGTTTACACTTTGGTACTCCCAATCAGGTACACCTGAGGTCGATGTCAAGACTAACTTTGACGAGAAGACCAAGATGTTTGAGTTGACCTTGACACAGTCATACCTCTCGCCGACACAAAGCAATCAAAAGCCTTACTTTTTCCCTTTTAAGCTGGGACTGATCAACCGAAGCGGTCATGAGGAGACATTGGAACTAGTCTCGAATCAAGACCAGCCGTTGATAGGAAAGGGTATCTTACTGATCTCAAAAGAGGAAGAGACATTCGTCTTTAAGAACATTAAAGATGAACCTCTCATGTCGTTAAACAGAAACTTCTCCGCACCGGTGAAAGTCCACACGAGCTATTCACTTGAAGAGTATGCTTTTCTGATGGCACATGACAAGGATGAGTTCAATCGTTTTGAAGCCTCTCAGACTCTAGCATCTATGGTCTTACATAAGCTTATCGATAGGATAGAGGCGAATGCACCAATGCGTATGAGCGATATCTATATGGAAGCCTTCTCCAAGGTGTTGAGGGACAAGGATATGGATATGTCCCTCAAGGCGGACTCGTTGACACTTCCTTCTATATCGATCTTGATGCAGGAGAGAAAGACCCTTGATGTCGAAGCGATCTATGCGGCAAGGAATTACCTAAAACGTGAACTTGTCCGTGAACTGGGATCGGATATCCGTCTTACCTATGACGCCCTGAGCCAAAGGGGTGAATATACACTTGATGCAGAGGGCATCGCAAGACGTAAACTCAAAAACACCTTGCTCTCTTATTTGGGTGCATTGAAGAGTGATGCAGTGGCTTTGAGTCAGTATGAAAGATCGAACAACATGACAGATCGTCTGAGTGCATTGACAATCCTGGCCAACTCCAGAGGAGATGCGAAAGACAGGGCCTTGTCTGATTTTTACACGCGTTACAAAGAGAACACCTTGGTCATGAACAAATACTTGTCTGTGATCGCCTCCTCAGAGCTCAAAGAGACACCAGATAACGTAAAAAGGCTTCTGGAAGATGAGGTGTTTGATATGAAGGTCCCAAACCTGGTGCGTGCCCTTATCGGATCATTTGCAAGGAATGCATTACATTTTCATGCAGTTGACGGAGGCGGATATGCCTTTATTGCCGAAAAGGTCTTGGAACTTGACAAACTGAACCCTCAGATCGCTTCTGGTCTTGCCGGGGCTTTTAAAGATTATAACCGCTTAAACGACACGGCAAAGGGTTTGATGCAAGCAGAGTTACACAAGATCGTCAATACCAAAGATCTCTCAAAAAATGTCTATGAGATCGTCTCTAAGATTTTAGGCTAGGATATAGATCAAACCGATTCTTTAGCCTTGTAAAGTGCTCGGTCTGCCCTTTTTTCGACTTCTTTAATTGATCGGTCACTTGCTTCAAGTTCCGCGACACCGTAAGACGTCCTTATGGTAAGTGTACGGTCTTTCAGATGGATTGTGTGTGATGCCGTCTCTTCCTGGATACGTTGTGCCAGATGTTCAGCTTCACTTTTCTCTGTTTCAGGAAGAAGAAGTAAAAACTCATCTCCACCTAATCTAAAGGCATAATCGTCTTTGCGTTTTATCTTCAACAGTACCTGTGAAAAGTGTTCAAGCACTCTATCTCCGACATCATGTCCATGGGTGTCATTGAACGTCTTAAAGTGATCAATATCTAAGAACATCAATGAAAGTTTTCCTCCATATCGTTCGGCACGATGTACTTCATTTGTACTGATCTCGTAATAGGCACGGCGGTTCATCAATCCCGTTAAGATATCTGTTTTAGAGGCCTTTTCTGCGATGAGCTTTTGTTCATTGATTATCTTCAGCTTATCGGAAAGAGCAAGCGAGAGGAGGATGGCATCTATCACCATACCAAAATCAAGGGCTCGATAGGTGTACTCATGATAGCTTATTTGTCCCATGACTGTCAAAGCGGTGATGACAGTACCCGAGAGTCCACTAAAAAACCCTAGTATGAAAAAGCGTGCGGAACGATTGCCCTGACGCCAGGAGAAGATGGCTGTAAAAAATATATATAGACTGACAATGACACTCATAGTAATAGAGAGCATCACGTGATAGTGGTATCCGCCGATCACCGCAGAGATAGTAGCAATAAAAAGCAGGAAGTAGATCATATAAAGGGTTGATATGTTTAAAAGTCTATGTGTCTTTTTAAGGTTTAAAAAGGATTTGGCAAAGAGAAGAGCGGTAAGTGAATAAAAAAAGATGGAACTTGCCTGCAGCCAGTTCTGAAGCTCGGGAAGTTGTGCACACAAAGGCTTAAAGGTATAGCCATTATACGAAGCGTTCATAATGAGAAAAGCTGTGACAAAAAGGACATAATAGGCGTAATAAGGCTCTCTGATGCCTATGAACAAGAAGAAATTGTACAGCATCATTGCCAGCAAGACGCCGTATATCAGTCCTATATAAAAAGATTTGTCCTGCTGTTGCAGAAGAAATTTTTCTTCTTCCATAAGCGAGAGCGAGACAATAAAAGGATCACGTGTTTTGACTTGTATATAGATGCTGGAAGTACCTGGTAAAAAGGTGTGTTCAAAGTTGATGAGATGATGGTCTATCGTCCTGTTGCTGTATTCAAAAATATTTCCGACTTCATAAGACGAGGAGATGGAACCTTGAGTGAGAATATGTACATGAACATAGTCGAGCCATGGAGGTTCAAAAACAAAAATACGGGACAAAGGCATGTCTGTAGTGTTGTTGACATTAAATTTAAACCAGTAGGATGAAGAGGTGAAAGTTGTACTAAAGACATCCGTGTGTAGCGGGGAAAAAGCATCGTTTGAAAGTTGTAGAATGTCTGAAAGACCCATGTCGCAACTGGTGTCTTCATACAGCAGCATGGACTTTCCGATATGCTGCTGTGATCGACTGATATCAAGAGCTGGGGGAAGTGATACAGCAGCAAGGGATGTGAACATCAATAGCAGGAGTAAAAAAAGTCTGTTCTTCATCAATCCCTTTCTTATAATGAGATGTCACAAAAATTATTAATATAACATCGTTTAATACCAAAGCATCATATTGAGTTTTTATTAAAACCTTGTTGAACTCCTTGTCGAAGGAGCATATTATGTGTTTTAGTGTCTAAACTCTTCATTCAGGTCGGTATTGTCCATCAACACAGGCACGACGATAAGAGAAGCAACAACGGCTGCGATCGTTCCAAAAATGAGTGCGACACCCAGTCCCCCAAAGACGGCATCGGATGCCAAGAGAGTGGAGGCCAAGATGATCGCGACAGCCGTTAGAAAGATAGGTTTGGCACGTGTTGCGGTGGCATAGGCGATAGCTTCCTTTTGCTGCATTCCCTTTTGTAACATCAGTGACTTTGTAAAGTCTAAAAGAAGAAGCGAATTACGTGATGAGATACCTATGAGTGCAATGAACCCTACCAGTGATGTGGCTGTCAGGAAAAAAGTCTCTTGTGTGAATATATCCATGATGAAGTGCCCGACGATCACACCTATTATCGAAAGAAAACTTCCCAGTAAGACAATACCGCTGAGCTTGAAGCTTTTATAGTAGACGACCATCAATAAGAAGATCAAGACCAATGCAGCGATAAATGCTCCTCCCAAGTCTAGAAAGGTGTCCAAGGTGACTTCCATCTCACCATCCCAGACAAGTCTATATATCTTACGTGTGTTTTTATCGGTCAGCTGAAGATTAAAAAGTCCGGTCTTCTCAATCTCATATTCATCTGTTAAACTTTGTAAAATCATATGGCGTGCATCCATAAGAGGATAGACTTGCGATACCATGTCTGTCTCTGCTACGACATTAGTCATCTGATGCAGGTTTTTTGTTATGATCATCGGGTTGGACTTGACAGCTACGATGTCAACGACTTCTGTCACAGGGACCATCATACCTTGTGTGTTCATCAGCCTTAGGCCGGAAAGTTTGGTCTGGATGGCTTCTTTACTCTTTGAGGAGAACTCCCTGGTCTCGCTGGAGAGGGTCAGGAATATAGGGATCTGGTCATCATAGACAGCAGAGTTTTTAACCGCGATCTGCATACCTTCAAAGGCCAAATACAAGATGTCGTTGAGCTGCTTTACATTCAGACCTGAACGTGCGATCTTAACACTGTCAACACGTATCTCAAACTTATCATAGATCTCATCCTGGATGATGTCAATATCAACAAGCCCGGAAGTCTCCTTAAAGACCTTCTCTACTCTGTGTGCCAGATGACGTATCCCCTTGGCCTCTTGGCCATATATCTCTGCAACGATCGCTGCCATTACGGGAGGTCCTGCCGGTGGTTCGACAAACTTTACACTGGTACCGGTATGGATATTGGCACAAGTGTCTGTGATAAGCGGACGTAAACGCTGCACCATCATGTATGAAGGTTCATCCCTATGGTGTTTTTTACTGAGATTGACCACGATCTCAGCAAGGTTCTCACTGTCTTTAAAATGCGACCCCTTGATAAGTCCCGCAAAGTCAAGGGGGCTGCCCATTCCTAAAAAGACCTCTGCATCAAGGACTTCCTTCTCTTTTTGTATAAAGTTTACGATACATTGGGTTACTTCTTGCGTCTGTACGATAGATGAACCTGAAGGCAAGTCTACATAGATATTAAAGGTATTGTTGTTCTTCCCAGGCAGCATCTTGGCTAAGACCAGTTCTGTTGGTATCATCAATACGGAAAGTATGAAGGCGACAAGCGTTCCCAGTAGAACCAACCGTTTTCTTTTCTTACTTGCCAAGGTATGTAAAAGACCCTTTTCAATTTTATTGAGCATCTTTGACTCCCTCATGATCGGTAGGCTTTTTCAGCAGTCGTGTTGCCAGATAAGGGGTAAAGATATAGGCGACAAAAAGTGAAGCGATAAGTGCCACGGGGACATTTGCAGGAATAGGTTTCATGAACTGTCCCATCATCTGTCCGACAAATGCCATCGGTATCATCGTCAAGATGATAGCCAGCGTCGCGATGTTTGTAGGTGCCCCAATCTCGTCTGTTGCCATGTTCATCAGATCATCCTTATCCATCTTCTTGGCATCTTCAGAATGAAAATGGCGGTGAATGTTCTCAATAACGATAATAGCCGCGTCAACCAGGAGACCAAGACTAAGTAAGAAGGCAAAGAGTGTGATACGATTGATCGTCTGTCCACTGATGTAAGCAACAAAGAGTGTGATGGCTAAAATAGCAGGTACGGAAAAGGTAACGATCAATGATTCTCTCCATCCCAAAACAAAGATCAATAAGACGGCGATAATAATAATAGAAAGGATAAGGTGAAAGACAAGTTCATTGACCGCCTCATTTGCTCTTTCTCCGTCATTTCTTGTGATAGTGTAGGAAATACCTGCTTCTTGGATCTGTTCTTTGTACTTTTCCAGTTCTTTTTTCACGGCTTCGCAGATCAGTACGGCATTCGTGCCTTGAAGCTTGGATACGGTCAGGGTGACTTGTTCCTGAAGAGGTCGAAACGTTCCGTTTTCATCTTTGGTCGAGATCTGTGCCGATTTGAACTCTTGGATATTGTAACTTTTATTGACGGTCGCAACCTGTTTAAGGTAAATGGGTGAACCCATGTGGCTGGCAACGATAATATTACCGATATCGTCTGCCTCATCGATCGCGTTCTTGATCCCAAAAAGTACAATTTCATTTGAGAGTGTCTTGTTTTTGATCGTTGGGACATTGTAGGAGAGGGCCTGAACGGATTGGACGATCTGTCCCATAGAGAGGTTATAGCCTGAGAGCTTATACAGATCGACAAGGATGTTATACTGGTGTTTATGCCCTCCCTTGATATTAGTGACAGCGACATTGTCTAAACCGTTGATATGATGCTGAAAGAACTTGACTCTGTCATAGAGGTCAGAGGCTTTTAGCTCTTTGTTATGGGAATAGAATGCAACCGATACGATGGGAATGTCGATGTCAATATCCAAGGGCTTGATAATGGGTTGCATCGCTCCTTTGGGGAGAATATCCATGTTCTGCATAACTTTGTCATAGACCTTTAGATTCGAGTCTTCCTTCTGCTCACCGATATAAAAGGCTGCGTTGACCACGGCAACATTGTCCATTGCCATACTTTGGATATTCTCAATC
>JBFEXN010000013.1:0-17988 GCA_041562655.1 Sulfurimonadaceae bacterium | reverse complement strand
TTAAAGACCCGGCTTGATATTGTTGATGTCGTAGGAAACTACGTCGAGCTCAAAAAAGCCGGTGCCAACTTTAAAGCGCCCTGTCCTTTCCACGATGAGAAAAGCCCGAGTTTCGTGGTGAGTCCTGCCAAGCAGATCTATCACTGTTTCGGCTGTGGTGTCACAGGCGATCCTATTCGCTTTGTCATGGAGTACGAAAAGCTCAACTATCCCGAAGCCATCGAGAAACTCGCTTCATACTATAATTTTTCTTTGCAGTACACTCAGGGCGCGCAGAAAAAGACGGATACCCGTCTTATGGAAAAACTCAATGACTGGTATAAAACACTCCTGGATTCCAATCAAACCGCTCAAAACTATCTGAGAGAACGCGGTATCTTTGAATCATCCATCGAGAAATTCGGTATTGGCTATGCTCCGTCCTCACAGCAGACGATCACCTATCTCAAAAGCCATATGTTTGACATCAAAGAGGGGATAGAGCTGGGAGTCTTAGGTCAGGGAGAGAACAATATATTCGCCCGTTTCATTGAGAGGATTACCTTTCCTATCCATGCAGCCAATGGCTCACTGGTCGGTTTTGGCGGGCGTACTATTACCGGCCATCAGGCTAAATATGTCAACTCTCCTCAGACAAAGATCTTTAATAAGTCTCGTCTTCTTTATGCGTATAACTATGCCAAAGACAGTATCTACAAGCAAAAAGAGATGATCGTCACCGAAGGGTACCTGGATGTTGTCATGCTGCATCAAGCCGGCTTTACCAATGCAGTGGCCACACTTGGAACCACCCTAACGAGCGAACATCTTCCTCTTTTAAGAAAGGGAGAACCCCGTGTCACCATGGCCTATGATGGTGACAGTGCGGGTCTAAATGCGGCGATAAAGGCTTCCAAACTTCTTTCTGCTGCAGGGATGGACGGTGGCGTTGTCATCTTTGGCGAGGGATTAGACCCTGCAGATATGGTAAAAAACGGTCAGGTGGAAGAGCTCAACAAGCTCATCCGTCATCCTAAACCTTTTATCGAGTTTGTCCTTGAACAGAGTGTTCACGCCTTTGACCTGAACAATCCAAAGGCCAAGGAAGAGGCCTTGCACAGCGGGATTGCCTACCTGAAGACACTCTCTCCTCTTTTACAAGAAGAGTATCGTCCCTACCTGGCAGCGCTGCTTAATGTAAACAAAGCCGTAGTACGTCTTCAAAAAGCACCTCAGAACCAGCAAACGCAACAAATATCCAACAGTTTTTCCCGTGAAGACATCTGGGAACTTAGCCTTGTCAAGACTATATTGGAAAATCCCGCTGTTATTGAAAACATTTTGGATTATCTTGATCCTTCGCTTCTGCAGTTTCACGCGCAGGAGTTCTCTTTGCTACTGAGTGGTCAACTTGAGCATCCTTTGCTGATGAAGATATCGTTGAGCAGTGACATCAAAGCCTTTGATGAGGATGATCTTAAAAATGAGCTTTTACACTTCTTGCGAAAACACTATACGAATGAGCTAAAGAAAGTAAAGATGCAACATAACATCCCTTACGACAAAAAGACCTTCTTAATCCGGCAGTTCACGGAAAAGGTCAATAAGCTGCGACGCGGTGAACTTGTGGCTTTTGGCGTCTCATAATCTCAAAATAAAGTAACAAATTTTAACGTAAACAATTTTTTAACACACGATATAATATAATTCCACCATAAGGTGAAACTTGGTAGTGTGACAGGGGTTGAATTTTTCCCTAAAAATTTTTAAACGTTATCCCCTAAACTTCGTTTTATTCCCATTCTCTTGTTACAACAGCTACAAGAGTTTCCCTTACTCAATTAATTTTCTCATTTATTCCACAGATACCGTTCAAGCCCCACTCTACAGTATAAGTACAAGAAATAACTTAAGCTTATTCTTAAACTCAAACAAGTATACTCGTTCTAACTAACTTAAAGGAAAGACATGGGTGTACTTTTCTCTTTTTACAACTTCACTGGCCTTGTCGATCTTCAGCGTGGTATTGCTGAGCGCCTGGACGATGCCCATTTGGAGGCGTTTAGTATCATGTACTGTAATTTTGAAGGTCTTGACAAGTCCAAAATTGACGAAAGTCTTTCCCAGGTCATTCGCACATCTGATTCGTATGTCCATAATGACAATGACTACTTTTTCATCCTCTACCAAACAGATAAATATGGGGCTACTGTTGTAGCGAATATGTTTGAAGAGTTCTTCGGTCAATACATCAAACATGATGTTGTAAGTTTCCCAAGAGATGGAGAGAGTGCTCAAGATCTTTTTGATGCACTGCAAGCCAGTGTCAAAAAGAAGCTTGATATCGACCTTGAGTGCCTAGACCATAGCACTCATCAGATGCCTAATTTTTAAACGTGTAAAACGACGAGTTTTTGTAAAAGCTCAAAGCCTCTGTTATCTCAGCCTCTCTCAGCGCTTTTTTTGTAGGTTTGCAAAAGAGTTCCTGAGAAGACTCCTGCGCCTTCTGCCCAAGTTTTTCACTCTTTTTATCCGAGGCCTGAGCCTTCACATCTTTTATCACTGTATTCTCTTTTGAAGTCGTGGTCTCGACAGGTTTGATAGGGGTAATATCCAGGTTTTGAAGCGCTTCTTGTTCTGCGACTGTTTTGGTGATCATGTTTGCCTGTGCCATAAGTATGGCTTGCTGCATCTTAGCATGTGCATTCAATCCTAAAGACTTTTCTTTATCTTTGAGGACAAAAACAAAAGCGCTCTTACTTATCTTTTCTTGTACCTCTGGCAAGAGAACTTCTGCTTCCTGACGTGTCTTAAAATCCCCCATCAAAAGCTTATACTTACCGTTGACATACTTTAAAGAATGCGGGATGGCCATTGCACCGACTTTACTCATAAGCTCTTTCGTAATAGCACTTTTATCCTCAGTGCTTAACACTTCTATACAGTATCTCTCTTGTGCATGAAGAAAGAGTGTCAAGATAAAAAATAGAAAAAGAGTGCGCATTTCAATACCTCAATAGACAATAATCCTACACATCGGCAAATCTGTGTTTTTTTGTATCGCCAATATCTATATTTGAGACTAAAGACATTTAGAACAGATTAAGCCATAAATAACTATACTTTCCGTCTTCCAACTTGTGGGGCATTAGCTCAGCTGGGAGAGCGCTTCGCTGGCAGCGAAGAGGTCAGCGGTTCGATCCCGCTATGCTCCACCAATCATCACTTTCATTTTCTTTAACCACATCACTTAACAACGATCTGTTTGGAATGTACAGACACCTGATTTCGTCCAGATTTTTTAGCAACATAGCAAGCTTCATCAGCGTGGTGGATCACCGCTTTAAGATCCTGCATGGAGGCTTCAAGCGTAGCCAGACCTATGCTTGTCCCGATATCAAAGGTCTTCCCTTCCCAGACAAACGCATATGCATCAGCCTGGTCACAGATCTCTTGGGAATATTGAAGTGCTTTTGTTTGATCTATTCCTTGGAACAAGACAGCAAATTCATCTCCACCAAGTCTGGCCACGATTCCATCTTTTCCGACGACCTTTTCAAACATTGATGACATATCGCACAGTAGTTTGTCTCCGGCTAGATGTCCCGCCGTATCATTGACCACTTTAAATTTATCGAGGTCTATAAATGCTAAATGAGACAAATGTGTGTCATCGACATTCTCTAGTGCTTCCGTTAATATCCCTTCAAAAGAGAAACGGTTCAAAAGCCCGGTAAGCATATCATGTGTTGCCATATGCTCTATCTCGGCTGTACGGCGTTTGACCTCTTCTTCAAGATAGAGGGTGTGGTCTTTTAGTTTTTTGTTTAGCAAGATATTCGCGTCATTGCTTTGTGCAAGTTCATCTGTACTGTAATTGACCTGATAGCCAAGCCAGAAGATGACTCCCATGATAAGTAATATGTTTATTTGAACAAACATATGGTTATCTATGAATAAGAAGGCTGCCATCAAAAGTCCGATGACGATTACCGAACTATTGAACTTCGTTCCCAGGCACTGGCTGATGTTTATATGACAGCTATCGCAACGTTTATACGGCGTGAAACATCGTTTTGCAAGAATACAGTTCTCGTTAAGGCGAGGTCTGGAATCACCTATCATTGTAATACAGGTAAAAGGAGATTTCGATCCCTTCTGAAACTTTAAACGCAATGTCTCAAAAGAGATATAGCTCAAAGCAGACAAGCAAAATCCGAAATAGGCACTAAGCATCATAAACACAGACAAAAAGCTCATCGCCCCCCATGCGACTAGCTCCAAACCATTGTAGAAAAAAGCCAACGCAGCAGAAGAAGCAATCAAACGGAGCACATGATCGATAACATCCATTGACGTATTGATCTGATAATAACGGATGTGATGCTCTGAGACACGTGTCAAGTTCAATTTAAAAACTATGCTAAAGAACTTGTAGATAAGTGTCGTTACACTGTACTCAGTCCCCGTAAAAAGTCCCATCACAGTTATAGCAAAGAACACCCATACCAAGTCGATCTCACGAAAAAAAAGCGACCCTATCGCCAGCCATCCCATCATAATACGTTGAAATTTCACATGCTTTGGATCAGCGATCTTGTACATAAACGACCTTTCTTCAAATCTTTACATTTAAATTCTGTGACGCCACATTACAGGCTCTTCAAATATTATACCCAATCATGCTCTCTCCAGCAAAAATATAAGCATTTGACTTGATAAATAGATGTTTTGACAAATGAACTTTGTTGCTTATTGTTTAAGTATGTTTATTAAGAATTTATAAAACATAAACCCGTAAGCTATTATTCACTTAAAGAAGGGGAGAACGCCTTGGTATTGACGTGCACAGTCTGACCTATCTTTAAGGTTTTCGCTTCTTTCTCATCCAGGACTATCTCAACGATCTGCTGCCCTATAGAGACAATAGCGACATGGATGATATCCGCTTTGACAATATCCAAAAGTTCACCTCTGAGTGAGAACTTTTGGCTTCCATACGCCTTCAAAAAGACCTCTTTTGGAGTAGCATCTTTTACTATCTTTCCCTGCTCCAGCATGATCACCCTCTTTGCCAGACGGTAGATCTCACTCGGGTCATGAGAAACCATTATCGTAGTCGTGCCAAACTCTTTGTGAAGCATCAAGATATCATGTTGAAGCTTCATACGCATCTCAGGGTCAAGCGCGGACAGTGGTTCATCCATCAGCAGCAGTTTAGGTCGTTTCATCAAGGCGCGGCAGAGTGATACACGTTGCTTTTGCCCGCCACTGAGCGTCGCTGGCAAGCGTTCCTTAAGCTCATACAGTCCTGTCAATTCGAGCAGATGCTTTGCAAGGGCTTTATCTTCAGAGACGTACAGTAGATTCCTCTCTACACTCATATTTGCAAACAGAGCATAATCCTGAAATACGAACCCTATATCCCTTTTTTGCACAGGTAGACTACTCTTAGTATCCTGCCAAGTAGCGCCATTGACCGTAATACTCCCCTCAGCCTTTTCCAGTCCTGCCAAGACACGTAGCAAGCTTGTCTTTCCGCTTCCGCTTTCTCCTGCCAAAGCGACAAAATCATGCTCTTTAATAGAAAGATCGATATCCAAGTCCATCTCACCTGTACTTCCCTGGAGTCTTTTATTTATATTGATATTAATCACTATGAGACTCCTATTCGTCTGTTATGGTGCTGATTGAAGAGATAGACACCAAGCAGGACGGTAAAACTCAAGATCATCATGATCGCACTGTAGATATGTGCCTGCGAATAGTCCATTATCTCAACAAACTCGTATATCGCCACCGAAGCGACCTTTGTCTCACCCGGAATAGAGCCACCTACCATCAATACGACGCCGAACTCACCGACGGTATGAGCGAAGGTCACGATTATTGCCGTTATAAGTGCCGGTTTGATATTAGGAAGAGCCACGAACAAGAGTGTTTGAAACCCTGTCTTGCCTGCTATATAGGAGGCTTCAAGCATATTCTTGTTTATCGACTCAAATCCGCCTTGAAGAGGCTGCACCATAAAGGGAAAAGAGTAAAAGCAGCTTGCGATAACAAGTCCGGTAAAGTTAAAGACCAGTTTGACACCGAATGTCTCTTCAAAGAACGCTCCAATCGGCGAGTTATAAGAGAGGGCATACAAGATGTAAAACCCGATGACAGAAGGGGGAAGGACAATAGGAAGAGAGACGACAGCTTCGACAAACGCTTTACATCTACACCTGCTTTGAGAAAGCCACCATGACACGGGTAGAGCGATCAGAAAGAGTATCAGTGTCGTTATTCCTGCCAATTTGAATGAGAGAAAGAAGGGTTCAAAATCGATCATAGGACCTCCACTATCGAGAGTTCACTGGACTTTATCAGCGCCAAAACCTCATCACCGACCTGGAGCTTCATTCGCATGGCTGAGTCTTTGGTGATGATACTCTCTAAGACCTCATCCAAAAAGAAAAACTTGACACTGCACAAGAGTTCTCCCAAGTTCATACTCTCTACCTTGCAGTGAATCTTGTTCGAGATGCTTAACAGACCCTGCAGATCTTTTGCCAAAGAGATATTCGTCGCTTTCGCGCCCAAGATGACTTCTGTACCGACATGAATACCCCTGTCTAGCTCCAAAGCTATCATCTTCAACGCCTCTTCACCTGCTTTAAGACTGACAATATTAAGACTGTCCACCCTTTGAATCTCTGAGACAACTGCTCTTATATAATTCATTATATACCATATCCATATTTATGCAAGATGTACTGCGCCTTCTCGCTCAAAATAAAGTCATAAAAATCTCTGTAACCCTTACTCTCTCTACTATGGCGCAGTAAGACCATTCCCTGTTTTATCGGGGTATAGAGTTTTGGGTCAACTGCTTTCCAGTGTTTGTTCTGTTTATACTACTTCATCTTGGGAGTGTACAGTGTAGACTTTGCGACAATAGCGATATCCGCAGCCCTAAGAGCATAAGATACCGTCTGAGAGATGGACTCGGCATAGATCAGTTTTGATTGCAGTTTCTCATATAGACCAACTGTTTGCATCGCCTCTTTGGCCGCATGTCCATAAGGTGCTGTCTTAGGGTTTGCAATGGCGATTGTCTTGATACTATCGTCTTGAAGAAGATCCAACCCCTTCGAGAAGTCTCTCTCTTTTACACTCAGGTAAGCGATCTTGCCATAAGCGTAGACAACCGGTTTTGTTATCGCTATCTTCTCTTTATACAATATCTCTGGATAACTCATGTTCGCGGCCATAAAGAGTCCGTACGGTGCACCGTTTCTGATCTGTGCACTAAGCTTTCCACTGCTACCAAGGACGATGCGGACCTCTGTTTGTGGGTGGATTTCGCAGAATGCCTCTTTCAACTCATCTATGGCATAGCTTACATTGGCAGCTGCAGCGATGGTGATCTTCTCAGCGAATAACGCCGGTGTTAACAATAAGCAAAACAGCCATATTCTAAACATCTTTTCTCTTTTTAAATGGATATCCATCTATATATTATGTTTTTCGCAGTATACCAAAGTATATAACGAAATTGCAAATCTGTTTATTGAGTCTATATTCATGACTATTATAAAAAATATCTAGATTAAAGTGTTAATGCTATTTTTATACCTTACGCGTTAACATTATCAAGTACGTACAATAACCCTAGAGAAAGGAAGCCAATGATTGAAATGATTTTTACGGCTTTAGGTCTCAGTTCATTTTTCGAAGCACACTCTAAAGAGTTGAGTGTCATGCCGCTTGAGAGTGAACAAGGATCGGGTGAGTACAGAAGAGATTATCTATAATAATTTTTACTATCAGTGCAGGTTGCGAAGCAATGCGGGCGTTTGTTTTAAATGTCTTTTATTCACTGAGATAGAAAAAGTTTTATGGATGTGAGAAGATGCAAACCTAGTTTCAGACGTTGAAACCTTGCTCATTGAAGCATATTGTGAAGGGCGTTGACTCCTCTAAAACGGTCTTTTCTATCGCTGTTGCGACTCCCTGTGATGAAGCCTTTTATATCAGGACGTCTTGTCCTGATTGTTCGTTCTGAACCTATTTTTCCCTTTTCGTGTATCGTATTTTATCCAGCCATTCACCCATTTTTTGCTCATAACCAATGGGCTTAAACTCGACAAACCTCAGATCTTTGCTCAAGTATTTCTGCTCTACCCAACCGCCAAAGTCATGTGGATAGAGATAGTTCTCATTGTTCTGTTGTATTGTCTTTGGTATCTCTAAGACATATCCGTCTCGGATTGCAGCCTGGGCTTGATTGATCGCGTTATACGCTGAGTTAGACTTTGGTGAGGCCGAGAGGTAGATAACGGCCTGTGAAAGGATGATACGAGCTTCAGGATAGCCAATCTGTGCCACGGAAGTCATCGCCGATGTACACAGTGTCAATGCCTGCGGATTGGCATTGCCTATGTCTTCGGAGGCTAAAATGACCAGACGTCGTGCAATAAAAGCAGGGTTTTCTCCGCCTTCTATCAGACGTGCCAGATAATAGACCGCCGCATCTGGGTCTGATCCCCGAATGGACTTGATCATCGCCGAGATCAAATCATAATGCACCGATGCCTCACCTGTCCCGTCATTTAACGAGTAAGGACGCAACGCCTTGAGGTCTTCCAGAGAGATCTCTTTTTTGCCCACCGAGACAAACTCCAGCAGCTTCAACATAGCTCTGGCATCTCCGTTACTTGAGATAACAAGATAACGCATCGCCTCGTCTTCCAAAGACAACTGTTCCTTGCCACAGGCGCGCTTAGCCAGTGAATGTAAGTCTTCGTCTGTGTGTGCCTTAAGTTCGAATAACATAGAACGCGAACGCATTGCAGCAGTAAGACTGAAATAAGGGTTCTCTGTAGAAGCACCGATGACTAACACAGTGTTATTTTCCATAACAGGAAGCAAAACCTCCTGCTGATTTTTTGCCAGTCTATGGACTTCATCGATAAAGATCAGAGGTTTTTGTAGGGCGTTCTCATATTGCGTGAAGATCTTTCGCAGCTGGTCTATCTTCACAGAGGTGGCATTGAACTCATAAAACGGGGCATCAAGTTCATTGGCAATGATGCGAGCCAAGGTTGTCTTTCCACATCCCGGAGGGCCATAAAAAAAAGCATGGGGCATCTGTTCATTTTTCAGAAGCCGCCTTAGAGGGGAGTCATAAGAAACAAGATGGGACTGCCCGACAAAGTCATCAAAGACTTTCGGGCGGAGAAGGTAAGTGAAATCTGCCAAAATAGAGGTCTGTATTAGCCGTTGATTACTTTGATGATAACGTCACGCGCTTCTCTTGGACCATCAAACTCACAGAAGAAAGCCCCCTGCCATTCACCAAAAATCGGAAGACCATCAACCACAGGAATGCTAACAGAAGCCCCCGTCATAGCAGCTTTTAGATGGCCCGCAGCATTTCCGCCTTTGTGAGAATACTCTTCTCCTGAGACATAGGTCTTTAGAAGTTGAAGGAAGTCACGGCGCAAGTTCTGATCAATATTCTCAAAAAGCATCACTGAGGCTGTCGTATGCGGAGTAAAAACAACGACAATACCATCTTTGACACCGGAGGTAATAACTGCCTCTTTTACATCATCCGTGATACTGATCATCTGTGTTTTGTGTTCTGTCGCGAGTTGTAACTTAGTCATAGTCATAATCCTTGTCATCTTTTAAAATGTTTTGCAGCTTGTTCTTGGCCTTTTCAATACGCTTTCGCTTATCTTTATCCTCTTGCATCTCTTTGAGCTTTTCCGAATCGGCTTCCAGCTGAGCCTTTTCTTTCTGCTCTTTTTCTTCCTTACGTTTTTTGAAGTTCTCTCTTTGTGCATCAGACTTCGTGACTTGATCCACATAATCACGCACTGAGGTGTACTCACTTCGTGTCAAAAATCGGGTCTTTCCATCCGGCAGATTATTAAGCTCGACACCGCCGTAAGACAGGCGCTTAAGATCAGCCACCTCTGCGCCGAAATGTGCAAAGAAGCGTCTAAGCTCACGGTTTTGTCCTTCAGTGATGGCTACTTTTAAGACCGAGTAGTTCTCCGTGTTTTTCTCTACTCTATAAGCGGCGAAAGGTGCAAAAGTCATTGAGGTGACCTTAGAATGAGAATGCGCACCTGCACTGGCATCCTTCAGTTCCATTCCCTTCTTCATCGCCTCTTCCATCGCTTCAGTGACAGGGCCTTTGATCTTTATCTTATAGACACGTTCAAGATCCGAGTTCATCAGTACTGTTGCCACAACAGATGAATCTGTCAGGAGTAAGAGCCCCTCTGTTGCAAAGTCAAGACGTCCGACAGGAATAAAGTGTCTGTACTTATGATCCAATGTGTCATAGATAGTCTTTCTTCCTCTAGGGTCTTTCTTGGTAACAAGTTCACCCTTTCGCTTGTTATAAGCGATAACGGTGATGATATCTTTTGGTGATACCTTTTTCCCGTGTACATAGACCTCAGCATGGCGTTCGTCTACCTGCGTAGCAGGATTGTCTTCGACCTTGCCACCGATTTTTACAGCACCTTTCAAGATAGCTGCATCTGCTTCACGCCTCGAATATGTCGAATAGTGAGCAATAAATTTGTTTAAGCGCATCATAGGCTACTTAATCCCTTCTTCTATCAGCTTATGGATGTGCAAGACACCCTTAATGCTATTGTTTTCATCTGTTACAACCATCAGTTGTATTTTTTTGTTCTCGATTAGTACCAGCGCCTCGGAAGCAAGCATGTTCTCATCATTTATCGTCATCGGATTCATCGTCGCATACTTGGCGATCTTCTCTTCAAGCGAGAACCCTTCTTGCAATAAAGCACGACGGATATCACCGTCTGAAACCAAGCCCAACAGTTTGTTCTCATCATCGACCAGAAGGGCTGTTCCAAGACGTCCCTCACTGATAGCCAAGATCGCTTCTTTGACAAGCGTGTCTTTGCCGACCAGTGGCAGGTCGTCCTTGCGCATAAGGTCAGACACCTTAACAAAAAGCTGCCGCCCCAGCGAACCACCCGGATGAAATGAAGCAAAGTCCTCTTTTTGAAAGTCTCTTGCATGCATCATACAGATTGCCAAAGCATCCCCCAGAGCAAGCGTCAAGGTCGTAGAGGAAGTCGGAGCTATACCTAGAGGGCATGCCTCTTTTGCGATCTCTATTGAGAGTACTATATCCGAGAACTCTCCCAAAGTCGACTTGCTGTTACGCGTCATTCCGATAAGCGGGATCTCGAAACGTTTGATATGAGGCAGGATGGCGCTTAGTTCTCCGCTCTCTCCACTATAAGAGATAGCCAAGACTACATCATCCGGTCCGATCATACCCAGATCACCGTGAAGAGCTTCTGTGGGATGTAAAAAGAATGAAGGCGTACCTGTTGACGCAAATGTCGCCGCCATCTTGGCACCGATAAGTCCCGACTTTCCGACGCCGGTTATGATCAATTTCCCGCGACATCTTAAGATACACTCCACCGCCTCACTCATCTCATCTGAGATACGAGACAATCCATTCAACAAAGCATCTGCTTCTATCTGTAAAGTCTCTTTGGCAATTTCTATGTAATCGTTACGTCTATTTTTCATAAACAAGATTCTAGCACAAACGTGCTTTATTTCGCCCCAAGCTCAAGCTTGACCGGAATATATTCACTTTCCTCAAGCGTTACCGCTACATTGACACTTTCTAAAAGCTCCAATCTGTCAACTTCAATGCCTTTACTTGTCAAATACGTCTGTATACTCATCGCTCTACGCTTCGCAAGCTGTATCAGGTCCTCCTGCGATACTTGTTGGTCTTGCGTCAATGCCTCTTCCAATTGCTGACGTACGAACTCCTTCTTCGCCTTGGAGTCGATATCCTTTGCATCGGCTCTCTCCTCTAAGACATTCAGACTCTCCTTTCCAAAATGCTCTACATACATCTCTTTAAAAAGGTCATCCAGCTCATCTCTGTCCATCTGCGATATATTTGTTGTATTGTCTTCAAGTTTCACCAGGGCCTCCTGGTAGAGCATAGCCGATTTCATAGCCATAAGGTCACGTTCCACATCATAACCGCCTGCGATCTTCAAGACAAGCATCTTTTTTTCGGCCAATGCAGTTGAGAGCTTGTCCATCTTTTCACGTTCAGGAGGGAGAAGCAAAGCCTTACCCTCTTCAAAATATACATTTTCCAATGCGTCTGCGCTGATACCGAGCATATCGCCCAAGAACCTAAACGGTGCTGTCGCGACACCAACGATAAGGTTTTTAAAAGCGGTCCAGACGACATGTCCAATAGCAAAATCAGGCTCATCCACATTTCCGGTGACCGGGACATCAAGGTCTATCACGCCATCACTGTCTTTCAGTAAAGCAATAGCCAGCCCAACCGGTGCAGATATGGCATCTTCGCTCTCCACACTCTCTCCAAGTGTCAGCTGTTTGAGGATGACTCTGTTTCCGCCCAACATCTGAGAATCGTTTATCTTGTACTCGAGCTCAACATTCATCTTCCCTTGATCAAGCTTGTAACCGATAAACTTTCCTGTGTATGGAGAGAGGTTTGTCATCTCTATGTTTTGAAATTTGAGACCCATATCTGTGAACTGTTTTGGATTTGCAGATAGTAGCGTGCCGCTTATCTTTGCCAAACCGTATTCATCGACGACACCGTCAATATCCACCGTACTTTTGACTTCGGCGATGTTACCTACGGCGATCATATTTCCATTTAGATCATGGATGTCCGTGCTAAAAGGAAGAGGAAGAGAGAGGTCGGTGAACTCGCCTGTCCCGTCTTTAAAATTGACCTTGCTGATCAATACGGAGAAGGGTTTATCAATCTTTTTGGCTGCCTTCGTTTGCTTTGAATCATCCTCGACAGGACTCTGCTTCACCATTATATCAGCGAGATTCCCGGTGCCGTTCTCATCGATCTTCATACGTGCATAAGGCCCATAGATATCGATCTTCGCTATCTTCATCTGGTCTGGATTGAGAGAAAAATCTATATCATTGATCATAAGTTTCGAGAACGAAAAGAACGATCTTCCCTCACGTCGTTCACTCAAGTTCAGATCAGCAATACGCGTATTGGCGATTATTCTTGTCCTCTTCTTGTTAATATCGGCTTTAAAGTCAAGGTCAATCCTTCCGCTCTTCACATCAATATTTGCCCTTTTGTCTACATAGGGTTGAAATGAGGAAAGGCTCATTCCTTTCAGATCAAGCGTGCTGGCAACTTTCAACGGCGTATGGCGTACTTTGCTGTTCAAACGGAGTTTACCTGATTTGTTGATCCTCAATGAGAGTTTACTCTTTGACCAGGAGTCTTCTTGTGAATGCAAGTCGTTGACTTCCAGCTCGATTCGATCAAGCTTTGTCACGCCGTTGACAGCATTAAATTGGTCTTCAAAATCAATTTTTGAGTCCCTCAATCTAAAGTTGTCTATCGCCCAGTTCAGGCCTGCTGATGATTTCTCCTTGCTCGCCTGTGTCTTGGAAGAGGGCTCTGGGGAAAGATGCGTAAAGTTCACATTACCTTCCTTGTCCATCAGGGCATAGACACTCAATTGATCCAAGTCGATCTTGTTGATACTTACATTGATGTCTTGTCTTTTACTCAAAGCACCATCCAAACTGAACGTCTTAAACGTCACCATTTTTTTAGTAGAATCCATCGGAGTCAGGGAGAAGGATGATATGTTTGTGTCAAAGTGTTCCACCTCTAAGCCATCATCAATATGTATATCGTTGACATTAAAGTTCAAATGCTCGACATCGGCTGTAAATGGCTTTCTTGCATGCCTATCCTCATAGACCAATGCATCTGTATTGATCACTACCTTTGACACATCCACCTTCCAGGGAGCTTCAGTCTGAGTCTGATTACCTTCCCGAGTCTTCTCTGATGCGGGGAGGTAGGTAAGCCAATTGAGTTCTCCCATTTTGTCCTTGCGCACTTTGATGAAAAAATCTTGGATATCAAACCTATCGACATTGATCTGTCTGGACGTTATATCGGCACTTCCATCAAGAAGCAGGTGAGGTAGCTTTAATACATCTTCTCTGGTCTCTTTGTCTTGCAGTCGTAAGCTCTCAATTTCGAGTTTATAGCTATTGATATTGATCTGCATCGGTTCAGTTGAAAGATCGGCCGTATAGGACATGGAAGCATCCAGGGCACCATCGGCCACAATAAACCCCAGTGAGTCTTTAAAATAGAGCCACTGCGTGTACAGCCTTCCTGACTTAAGCTCCAAACTACCTTCCAGACGAAGAGGATCAATAGAATTGATCTTTCCTCGATAATCAACAGAAGCCCCATCATCGATCTCAATATGCAAGGAGAGTTGATTGTCATGCTCTTGCATGGTCGAAAAATCATACAGATTAAAGTTTATCGGTGTCAAAGAACCGCTAAAAGCTTCTGATCCTGATTCATCCAAAAAATAGACTTCTCCACTTCTTATAGCGAGCTTTTCTATGACAATATCTGGAAGTTTCATTTCTGATTTTTTCTCATCACCTGCACTCTGTATGTCTGAGATCAACAAGTCTGAAAAGTTAAAGGTGCAATCATCTTTCTTATGAATACGCACAAAAGGAGAAGTGACTTCAATCAACTTTATACTGATCTCTCCCATTATCAGTTGTAAGGGATCGAGGTTGACACTAAGGTCACGTATACCAGCAAAAGGTTCTTCCCCTTTTTTCCCATGTATGATCATATCTTGAAGCTCAACTTCAAAAGTGAAGGGATTGATATCTACATCTTGCAGGGTGACTTTTCGTTTTAATGCCGTCTGTGCATTTTGAACAGCTTGCTCTTTGATGATGTTTGGAAGCACCAAGAAACCCACAAGACCGTACACAATGACAAAACCCAGTATGACTTTTGATACTATCTTCAATGTTTTCATTTAAACCCCTGCAAGATTACTTATGCTTCATTGTAACAAATCTGTACCATGGTTTTATTATTAGAGGAGATTACGTTTACAGATTAAGAAAGAAGATGGTTAAGGAGATACTGAGTGCCCCATGGAAAAATCACTTAAAGGGTGCCTTTTTCCCGTCGTTTTGCATAATTTGTCGAACTTACGACATCACCGATGATAGCGCGATGATACTCATAAGGGTTTTTCACATGGCTGATCACGTATCGACCTCCGGTATTGGTCAAGACTTCCAGTGTTCCTACATCTACGATGTTTTTGAATGTTTCATTGATAGGTTTGATATAGATAGTTCGTATCTCTTCGAGTTTAATGGGGAATATCTCACGTTTTTTGTGTCCCTTGTGAATGATGATACGTTCTTGGGTCAGGACGCAATGATAAGAGCTCTTTTCTTTGATCTCTTGAAGATGCATATAAAAGGTTCGAAGTACCAAGACCAGACCGATAACGCCTATCTCATACTCATATCCAATAAAAAGAAGCAAAAAACCTAAGGCATACAGTGAAAGGATATCGATATAGAAAGTTTTGGAGATATCAGCGGAGACCAGGATCGATTCGTTCGGATGTAAGATCTTTTCTATGTCCTGCATTACAACGCTCCATAACTACAGATGAGATGATGTTGTTCATCAAAAGGGATGTCGTTCGGCGTGCAAGCACGCTGAAACTACATTACAAAAACAGTCGGTACGATCAGAGGATATTTCTTCATCTTACGGTAGATGTGTTTGCGAACGACTTGACGAAGGTCATTTTCTAACGCTCTTTGGTTCTCGATAAGACCAGGCTTCAAGTTAAGCAAGAAATGCTCAAGCACGTCTTCCATCTCTTTTGAGAACGCTTTGTCATTCTTATCTGCAACCAGACCAAATGATGTCACACGCGGTTTAGAGATAAGAGCTGAGTCTGTCTCATTCACTTGAGCGACGATCATTACGATACCCTCGCTTGCAAGTTTCTGTCTGTCAATAACGATGTCATCAGCGATCTGATGGTTGTTCTGGTTATCAATATATGTCTTACCAGATTTAACCTTTTTGACCTTACGCATATACTTAGGACTGACTTCGATAGTCTCACCATCTCCCATGATAAGGATATTACGTTCAGGTACACCACACTGCATACCTGTTTCTCTGTGCTTCATCGTATGGTTAAACTCACCATGGATCGGCAAGAAGAACTTAGGATTTGTCAAACGTAACATAAGCTTTTGCTCTTCTTGTGCCGCGTGACCTGAAACGTGGATGTCTCTTGCTTGTTCAACTCTCGCACCTGCACGTTGAAGGTGGTTAAGCATACCCGAGATAGAACCTTCGTTTCCTGGGATCGCACGTGATGAGAGTACGATCGTATCTGTCGGTTTGATCTTGATATGTCTATGTTCACCCGTTGCCATTCTGAACAGTGCCGAACTTGGCTCACCTTGTGAACCGGTTGTGATGATCATCACCTGTTTGTCTTCCATACGGCTTACATCATCCGGATCGACGAAGATCTTCTTGTCAAAACGAATGTAGTCATACGTCATTGCCACTTCAAGGTTTCTCTCCATTGAACGGCCGATGACACAGATCTTTCTATCATACTTAAGCGCATACGCGATCGCCTGCTGAAGACGGTGGATATTCGAACTAAACGTCGAAAGGATAACACGCCCTTCTGCCTTGGCAAAAAGTCTGTCAAGACCTGGTGCAACAGAAAGTTCAGATGGCGTCATTCCCGTGTTATACGAGTTAGTCGAATCTGAAAGAAGACATAGAACACCTTTGTCTCCATAATGCGCAAGACGGTGAAGGTCTGAAGGGTACCCATCAACCGGAGTATGGTCGATCTTGAAGTCACCCGTATGGATAACCGTTCCCGCTTCTGTCGTGATTGCTAACGCTGAAGAGTCTAGGATCGAGTGTGTCATATGCATCCACTCGATTTCAAAATCATTACCTATTTTGTAAGTCTTGCGCTTCTCAATCGGACGGAAAAAGCTCTTGTGCTGCTTGATATGATGCTCATCAAACTTATTAGCGATCATAGCCAACGGGAAAGCTGTTCCATATAAAGGGTACTGGAACTCTTTATAGAAATACGGTGTCGCACCAATATGATCCTCATGGGCATGTGTAATCAGTACGGCAACGATCTTGTCCTTGATCTCACGGATATAAGAGAAATCTGGTACAAGGATATCAACACCATGCATCTCTTCATCAGGAAAAGACATCCCGATATCGACAAGAATAGCCTCGTTTTCTGTTTCGATGACGGTGATATTTCCACCGATCTCATTCAGACCACCAAGAGGAGTGATACGCACCTTGGCCTTTGTGTTAAGATCAAGTTTATGGTGAGGGTTAAGACGTTCTTTTTGAACTTCCTGGTTTCTTACAACACACTCTTTCAAAGCCTTGTCAGACGGAACACCGCCTGGGTTGAAGCCACGGCGAAAACGGTTTTTGTTTCCACCGCCCTGACGGTTTTGATTACCGCGGCTTCCGCCACCCTGACGATTTCCGCCCTGCTTGCTTCCTTCTGCTTTGTTGCCATCAACCTCTTTGGGTTGGACATTACCATCACGACTTTTATCCTGAGGTTTTCTGTTACCGCTCTGTGGACGACGGTTTCTGTTGCCCTGAGGGCGTCTGTTCTTATTTTCGTTTTGAGGACGACTCTCTGTCGCGCTTGTGTTCTGTTCTTCCATCCAAACTCCTTGGTAGTATCTTATAGAGTTGGTGATAATTAGCCGTTGTTGTTTGATGTGGACGAATTGTGGGAGACAAGCTCATAGCCTCCAGAGCATTACTGACTTCTTCCTTGTTATACACGGCAGAGAGATTTTTGAGCAGTGTCTTGCGCGGCTGAGCAAAAGCCACACGCAACATCTCTTCAAAACCGTTGTCAGCACTACGACTTTCACGTTTGACAATCTTCAACACAGCCGAATGGATCTTCGGTGGCGGATTAAACGCTTCAGGCGGTACTTCTATAACAATGCTGGCATGCCCTACCGTCTGGGTTATGACGGCGAGCGAACCAAAGTCTTTATCGCCAGGTTGGGCAGAGAACT
>JBFEXN010000012.1:0-18057 GCA_041562655.1 Sulfurimonadaceae bacterium | reverse complement strand
CTTTACCACGAAGGCTAGTCGCTACTTCAGTGATAATACGACCAAATGTTTTCCCTTCAGCGTCAACAAGAATCCACTTGCGATCGATCTGCTCAGGAGATGCAATTTTAGTAAATTTCATCTAATGTCCTTTTTCGTTTTTTAATGAGACAATATAAATATTCTCTTATTTGGTAGCGGAAGTATACAGTTATAAACTTATAATTTACTGAAATTAAGATAAATATAAGGTCTTTGTAAAGGTAAAGAGAAAGCAGCGGTACGGGACTTGCAGTGTGATATTTATTTTACCATAGTTTCTTATAATAATCCAAGAATCACACGTATTTTACTGAGCATGCGATTGTCAGTTTGACGACTGATCAGACGCCTTAAGTGCTTTTTCTCGAGCCCTGTCCTTTTTGCTTTTCCCCTTACCTTTGACGGGGGCCTTCCCCTTCTCTTTTTTAGGAGCTTCACCGGTGAGTTCATAACCAGCTATCTGTTCTCTCTCAAGCTTAATCTTGCTGCGCTTTTCTATAAGGGCAAAATGCTCCTTATCCTCATGTCCGATAAAAGAGATAGCTATCCCTGACTTTCCTGCTCTGCCCGTTCGTCCTATACGATGAACATAATCCGCTGGAGATCGGGGAAGATCGAAGTTGATCACACAGGTGATATCTTGGATATCCAGACCTCTTGAGACAAGATCGGTAGTAAAAAGTATACGGATCTTTTTTTTCTTAAACTCATTAAGCGTATACGTTCGGTCTTCTTGATGAAGGTCACCATGAAATGACTCTGCACTGTAGCCATACTTTCTAAACTTTGCCGCAATGTTATCCGTCGCCCTTTTATTAGCCATAAAGACCAGAACCTGTTCCCACTTTTCGGTGTCAAGAAGATGTCTGAGCAGAGGGCTTCTGTTTTCATGGTTCACTTCGATCACACGCTGTGTAATACTTCCTACCGTCGGCTCTTCATCTGCAAAAGTAACCTGAACAGGATCGTTTGTGATTCGAGAAGCGATGTCAAGCATCTTTTGAGGATACGTCGCTGAGAAAAGAAGATTCTGACGCTGAGGAGGTATCTCTTCCAAAATTAGGTCAAGTTCTTCAGAGAACCCAAGGTCTAACATCTTATCAGCTTCGTCTAAAACAAAGAACTCAAGATGCGACAGGTTCATCTGCTTTTTACTTACAACATCAAGAAACCTTCCTGAAGTCGCAACAAGGACATCACATCCTTTTTGAATAGCAAGGAGCTGATCCCCTATCTTTTCACCTCCTATCACACTTACGATTCTTGGTTTTTGCTCAAGAAAACTGCTGAAGAGTTCAAAGGTCTGCGCGACTTGAAGTGTCAGCTCTCTCGTTGGAGTGAGGACAAGCACTTTGATCTTTGGCTTCCCTTCATATCTCTTCTTCGATAAAAGCTCCAAAATAGGCAAGACAAAGCTTGCACTTTTTCCACTTCCCGTTTGGGCCTTTGCCATGACATCATGCTTTTGCAGTACAAGCGGTATTACCTTCTCCTGAACAGGCGTCGGTTTTATATACTCATTGGCTTGAAGAGCACGTTCTATCGGTAATGAGAACCCAAGTGTGGAAAATGGCATGCAGGACTTCCTCCCAGTGTTTAAACGTATTCTAGGGAATTTTGGCTTCAGGGCAGGTTTGAACCCGGTTAACACTTGGATAAGCTATCTACACTTCAACCAGTTTCACGCCCTCTTCAAGAAGATAACAGATGTATCCTTTTACTTTTTGAGCGGTAATCTCTCGAACCGCTTTTTTGTAAAAGTTGACCTGCTTCAGATGTGATTGGGTATGACTGATCGAAGACTTATAGTCTATGATTATCCACTCATCGTCCTGTTCGACAAGAAGGTCAATATAGCGCAGTTCTTTGTTGTATGATATCGCTTTTTCCTTATGCACTCGTCCCTGTACCAATGCTAAGAACGCATCATCTTTAACCAGACGTTCAATCCGCTTCTGTATGGATACAAACTCATCCTCACTCAGTGTCGCTCCGAATTTGTTTTTTGCGATAGAGAGAGCAGCGCCAATACTTTCTTGTGAAAACGAGGCCATCATCTCCAATGTATAGTGCAGGGCAAGTCCAAACTCAATAGCCTTGTGATCTTCTTCATCCACCTTGGCCTGTGAAAGCAGATCCGCCTGAGTCCCATAATAGAAATCTCTAAACGCTATCTTTGGCATAATAGGCTTTGAGACCTTCGGTTTTGGCATCAAGTGCAACTCACCGTGCCTTCCCTCACTGAGGCAGAGGTCTTCAAACTTGGAGTCCTTTGACTTGTGTATGATAAAAAGACTCTCTTTTGCCCGGGTAAACGCGACATACAGAGCATTGAGTTCATCTTCCTTTGAGAGCTGATTTTCCTTCTGAATCGCCTTGGCATACCCCTCATCAAGACTGGCACGCTTGCTCATACGCAAATAGATGTTCTGCAGGTATATCCCCTCGTACTCATATATAATAGGACTTTTGTCCGACGAACCACGTCCTAGTCTGTCCAGCACGATGACATGCTCATACTCAAGACCCTTTGACTTGTGCACGGTAAGGACCCTTATTCCGTTAAGCTCCTTTTGTGCGGCAGAAGCGTCAAGCCGCTCATACTCAAATAAAAAGGCTTCTATGTCCTTGTAATTCGAAAGCTTTTCCAAGAAACTGAAGATATTCATATCTCCATCAAAAAGTCTATACTTCTCTATCACCTTTTTGAGTTGTGCACTTAGGTCCGGTGCATTCACATCACATGGGTAGAGCTTGCCAGCTTCCTGTCCGATAAGAGCGAAAAAGTTCCGTGCATAGATCTTTTTATTGAAATAGGAATATTTTAGATACTCGATCAGAGCTTTGATGTTTTTTTGGTTGATCAGTTTGGATGTCGTCTCGGTCACTACATCGATGCTCTCATGTTTCAAAAGCTCTTCTACCTTTGCTCCATCGGCGTTAGTCGCTGTAAGGATCGCTATCTCATTGATGTCAGCACCCTGTTCTATCAGCCCTTTTACCGTTGTCACCATCGTATCAAGGACCTCATCGTTAAAGATCACTTCCACATATCCCGCTGTGGCGCCATCCTTTACCTCTTGGTCATGATAGCCTTTGATCTTGTCTCTAAAGACTTCGTTTACAAACCTCACCACCTCTTTTTCACTTCGATAGTTTGTCGTTAGCTGATCGACCTTGACCTTAAAATGATCCGTCACGGCATAAAACAGCTCTTTTTTACCGCCTCTGAAACGATAGATAGACTGTTTGACATCCCCTACCAGGAAGAGAGAAGACCTCTCTTTTGAGCCCTGTCCGGAAGTCATCTCTTCAATAAGAGGACGCAGTATCTCAAACTGTATCGTCGACGTGTCTTGAAACTCATCCAGTAACATATGGTTGATATGCGCATCAAGTCTAAAATACAAGAACTCACTGTTGATACGTCCTTTATTGCTCTCATCTTTCAAAAGATAGAAAGCGAGGTAGGTGATATCATCAAAACTGAGTTCTTCATCCTCTTTTGCCACCCTTATCTTTGCTTCGATATAGGTGTCTAAAAGTGAGAAGAGTTCACAAAGAAAATGCGATTCTTTAGCTTTCATATAAGCATAAAGCCCATTTTTTATTTCAAGGAGCAGTTCATCCATACGGGGTTGAAAATATTTTTTGAAGTCCCAATACTCAAGACTCTCCTTTTCTATCCAGGACTTGCTCATCAACTCATCGATCGTATCGGCTTGCATAGTAGCACGGCCACGTTGTCCGATATCGGTGGCCAAGACAAGAGACTGTAGTTCCTTAAAACTCTGCATCACCACGGCTTCATGCGGCGCATACGTTTCAGCGTTAAATGAGATGGCCTGCATCTCGTTCTTTTTTGCATACAGTTCATTCAAAAGGGAGAAGATATCAGCCAGACGCTTTGAGGCCAGCAGGGACAGCTTGATCAGTGCATCATCTTTTCCCTGCGCATTGACGAGCTTTAAGAACATTGCCATGACTTTAAGCTCATGTTGGGACTCATAGGTGGAGAAGTTCGGCATCAGGCCGACGTGAAGAGAGAACTTCCTTAATATCTTTGCAAAGAACTTATCCAGAGTCATCACTTTGGTATCAGCACTTAGAAGTGCCTTGAGGACTTCGGGACGTTTGGCAAGCAGTTCTTCCTGTGAGCATTCAAGGACCTTGGCAATCTCTGCAAGCTCTCCCTTGTTCTCCAAGTCGATCAGCGTATTGACGATACGCTCTTGCATCTCGTTCGCTGCCTTGTTCGTAAAGGTGAGCGCTAATATCTTGTCTGCTTTTTCTCCACTGAACAGAAGGCTTAGATAGCGTACTACAAGCGAGAAGGTCTTACCCGATCCGGCACTGGCTTCATAAGCGTGTAAATCAATAAACATCAGCTTCTCCCGCACAGTTCAGTGTAAGGACAGTAGAGACACTCTTTAAGTTCATCCGTCTTCTCAAAGTCGAAGACCTTTGTCTCTCGCAGTTCCTGCAGATGCTTGTACAGAAGTTCAAGTTTATTCTGCAGAAGATCTTCGGTGACGATCTTTCCGCTTTTAAGGTCATAATATCCGCAAGACTTCACATCTCCCTCGTTTTGGGCTAACAGATAATAGAACTCCAGCTGGAAATCTTTCGCATTATCGAGCGTTCGCAGTGTGTATGTCGGATATGACCCGCTTTTATAATCCAGCACCTCCAGACCATCCAGAGTCCTATCAATACGATCGATACTTCCACTTAAGCGTATTCCGCACACCTCTTTTGAGAGAGACTTTTCACATGCAATGACCTCGGCTTCTTTGAAACGTTCTAGTTCATTGTCAATAAAGGCATCCAAACGCTTAATCCACATCTTCTGCAGATATCTGTCTAGGACCGTATTGGCTGAATGTGCCTGCAGCGCTGAACTGATAGCGCTTTGCAACTGAGCCTTATCGGTAAACCTGTTTTGTTTTTCATATACCTCTTGTAAAGCGGCATGCAAGGCAGTGCCTATCTCATGTTCTTGTGGAAGGTCTTGTTCGATCTGATGCTCACGAAGTCCATCGACATAACGATGGTAAAAGCGCCGTTTACAACTTAGAAAACTCTTCAGACCCGTTGCAGAGAGTGGATGTTCTGTAAAGTCATACACCGCTTCTATTTTCTTCTCTTGAGCTTCCTCTTTGACATGGCTTTTAAACAAGATGTCAGCCCACTGTGCTTCATCGTAGGAGGAATGGGTATCGATACCTAAGTGTGTCAAAAAGCGCGACGGAACGGCGTCGACAGAAGAGACATACGATATCGCCACCTCTTTTGCACGAAGAAAAAGATTGTTGTAGTAGAGTTTTTGAAGGGATTCCCTGTCTTGTGCTCCCGGCAAACCCGCCTTGATGCGAGTAGAGGAGTTGATAAAAAGGTCTTTTTCACTTTTTCTCGGAACGGTTCCCTCGTTAAAATCAACGACAATGACCCCGTCATAAGTGACAGAACGTGTCTCAAGGACCCCCATGACCGTTATTTTCCCCCCGCGTACATCATCCCTGCTTCTTTTCTTCAATCGGTTGACAAAAAGATGCAAGGCCGACTTAAAGGTACTGTCTTGTAAGATGGGGAGCAGTTTGTCAAAATAAAAAAGCTCCTCGTGTACGATCTTCACTACCGCCTTGTCCGTCTCAACCTCTACAAAGGGTTCTATCAATGACTTAAAGTCCACGACTGATATGGGTGACTTATATTTTCCCTGTAGGCCTTCAGACAGAGTGACACCGATTCGGTTCAGGCGACTTCTGTTTTGGACGGTGTTATTGTCCAGATATTGTGTGACACCCTCTAGTGTCCTTAAAAACACTGAAGAGCTCAGACTCTCGCCCATCGCAAAGTTAAAGTTACATTTCTCATCAAAACGTCTGAGGTGTTCGGCAAAGTTCTCATTGGGAAGTACGACGACGATCTTCTCTGCCTCTATTCCCTTGTCTATAAACTCCTGGACCTTTTGCTTTATGAAAGAGACCTGCAAAAGCCGTTGCGAAAAACTCTCGCACGATATCATTGCGTTTGAGCGGACCAAGGAGCTACCTTCGACTTTTTTGCTGCTTAGATTAATGATCTGATTTTTATCCTCGATCACTTCAATTCCGATTGCTTTGAACTTCGCCTGTAGCTTCGTATTGAACTCGTTAGCATAAAAGCGAAGCCTCAACGGAATGATCTGTGCGCACTCCTGTAGTACCTTCAACTCAAAGTTTGTCAAATACCCCTCGACAACAAGCAGTATCTCTTCTTGAGACTCTATATAGGAAGTATTGAGTCTGTAGTTTTTTGACAAGAAGATCGGGTCCAAGACCTTTTTTTCTTCACATAGCCTCTCATATCGCCTGTAGAGCTCATGTAAGATATCGATATGTTCTTCATAGTCTCCATAAGTGTCTGCCAGCGATAAGGAGTCTATATCAACAAGTTCACCGCTGAGTTCTTCAAAAAAACGAAAGATGTATGATGAGTTTTGGGTAAAGGTAAAAAAGTTTCGTTCGATGTTTAATGCTGAAAACGATTTAAAATCTGATGCCTCAAGTAAAAGCAGTGTTCGAGTGTCATCGTCCACCCTGATGAAATCATCTACGACCAGGGCGCGCTGTAAAAAGTCCGACATGGTGACATAGGAAGGAAGAAAGCTATTGTGCTCTTTCTCTTTTAAAATAGCAGCACGAATGGCACGTGAACTTGGAAGTATCGTCATTGATCACCCTATTCATTCAAGGCAATATAGCAAAGCTTTTGATTGTATATTGAATTTTGTTTAGGCAATTATACAACAGAAAAATCCCAACATTGAAAGTATTGCAGTGAACAATAGACCTGTGTTGTTGTGCTTAGCTACGACCGCCGTTTGCACCGGCATTTCGCATAGGCTTGTCAAAACCATATTCAAACACATTTTTTTGCATTGTGTCTGACTTTAGGTTCATATGGCGGTAATCATCTCCGATGCTCACCTTTGTCAAAATATTCCATCGCCCTTTTTTGGCCACTTTTACATTCTCGAAAATATAGTTTCCATTTTCCTCACGAGGATTTTGCAAGAGAAGTTGGTTATCACTTGTGATAGGACGAGATATTATGACTTCGATCTTGGCATCCTTCACAGGGTTCCCATGCTGGTCCTCTAATTTAAATGATACTGTCGATCCCTCAAGCGAGACACCTTCTCCGGTATAGGCCAGTTTATACTTTTTGTTGAAGTTGATTCCAGCGACGATGACATCATTCACATTCGCATCCAAAGCATGATAATCAAGCATCATGTCCTTGTCTTCTTGTGTCGGCTGCAAAAGTGCAAGGTACACCGTGACAGCACAGGCAACAACGATCAACATAATCGATCCGATAATCCCTACCGGCCAGTGCATTCCGTTACGCATTTTTCTTCCTTCTTCTATAGGCATCCAAACTCAGTTTTATCACCGTGATCAGTGAAATAAGAAAAAGAGTCGAGATAATGATCTTGTAAACATTTTTATTTGCATCGCCTATTGCCGTATCTAAGACGACGCCCTTAGACTCTGCTATCTGTTCAGATATCTCTGCATAGCCATTAAACATGGCGACCGCATATTTGTCTTTTGGTGCGACCTCTTTGGGCGCTTTTGCAGCGATTACAGGAATGACTCTCCCGTTAAAAAATGGCCAAATAGCCAATGGGTCCATTATCTGGTCTTTATCAAAGGTCTCGTAAAGTGATTTATCATCTGCATAGATCTGTACCTGTTTGTTGTTTTCTACGAAAGAAAAGAGAACGGCAGGCTGTTTCAGCGTCTTGATCAACTCTTTTTGATAATCGATAATACTCTGATTATCCTCAAGCTCTTTGATAAGGCTCATATAGAGGTTTATTCCAGTCTTAAGCGAGAGTTCTTCTCCCATAGGTTCGACTTGCTCATTGAATGCTTCGATCTTGACAACTTCATCAACGACAATAAACTTGGCTTGCAAAGATTGTGAAAAAGAAAGAATTGCAATGAGGGCTAAAAGCCCTCTGTAGATCTTCAAAGGTATACCTTAACCAACGTAAAGGTGATCTGCGATCACTACGGCATATATCGTAAACATTGCCATAGCGAATAGGCCAAGGCCAATAATTATGTCTAATCTCATTATTTGTCCTTTTTGTATGGCTTATCTTTGTGTAACACGACGTGTGATGCGTTACCAGCATCGCTCATCTGAACACCTTTTGCGTCTTCAATATAGTAATAATCTTGAGCTGCGCCCTGTTGAGCACCAACAGCCAAGAATACAAGCGTTCCTTCAACAGCCAGCAGCAAAACCGTTGCTACTAGTAGACCTGCTATTCCGTGTAGTGCAAAAATACTTCTACTTTCCATATCTCACCCCTACTCTTCAATTTCTTTATCTGTACCGTGCGCTACATATGCAGACACAGCTTCGATTTGAGGTATACTCAACATTTCACCAAATGCTGGCATAACACCGATCTCGCCTTTTTTCATACCTTTTCTTAGAAGGTTGTTCACTAGACACGAGTTATACCCTTTAAGACTTGGAGCCACACCTGATTGACCTTGACCGATACACTCTTCGCCAACACAAGGATTAGAGTAACCTTCTACGCCTGTTGTGTCTTCATCAGGTTTATTACCCCAGCTCTTGTATCCTTTGATACCTTCAGCCAAAGCACCACCGTGACATGAAGCACATGCAGCACTAAAGATGTCTTGACCTGAAGTAGATCCTTCTTCATCTTTGAAGCCGTTTGCGATATATGCAGATAC
Organism: Sulfurimonadaceae bacterium; assembly: GCA_041562655.1. Lineage (GTDB taxonomy): Bacteria > Campylobacterota > Campylobacteria > Campylobacterales > Sulfurimonadaceae. The sequence goes on along the minus strand of JBFEXN010000012.1, from coordinate 9,268 downwards.
GGCAGCGATCTCAGCATCGTCCTGCAATAAGAATGGCGGCATACCACCATCATAACCAAGCTGCGTAGAACCTTCACGAATGACTTTCTCAACATAAGTCTTGCTAAGATCACGTTTTGTAAGGTTCTCTGCAGTCAATTGACCTGTAGAGTAGTTCTCTTGACCATTCCCTTGAGGACCATGACAAGGAGAACACTGTACAGAGAAGATACCCTCACCCATCTTGAGTTTTTGAGTATCTGTCATCTTGTCGAAATGATCTGCAAGCTTTTGGTTTGCTTTGGATGCATCTTCATTGTACTCACCGATTTGAGAGTACTCGTTCAGAGGATAACCTGTAGTCATATACCACATACCCCAGATCATCAATACGATAACAGACAGAGCCCAACCAAGTGGAAGGTCATTCTTATATTCGCGAATACCATCCCACTCTTCTTTAGCAAGCTCTCCCGTTGCAGTATCATCTTTCATCTGCTTAACATATTTCATTACAACAAAAACAGAAATAATTACAATCGCGCCGGCACCAATCATAGCCAGTAAGTTGACGACATCATCACCCATCATGTCACCAACGACAGCGTAAGTACCTGCCATCAATACCAAAAATAGTACGACACCGAAAATCCATAAACTTTTCATTTATCCCTCCATCTTTCGTTTGGAGTCCTCTTTGTCAGAGTCCTCTTCTTTTTTTTCAACCAACTCATCTGTAATCTCATCATTTAAGGCCATGTTGCCGTACTTTTCGTAATCACGCGTCCCTTTTTTTTCGGCATTGTAGAGATGATAGATATATCCCCACAACATCAAAGTCAAAAAGACAGTCAGTGCAAAATAACCGTAATGAGAAAATTCACCTAGAGTCATACAATCATCTTACTTCAGTGAATTAAGATACGCGATCAAAGCTACGATTTCAGGAACTTTTCCTGCTGCAACCATATCTTTGACATCTTGGTTCTTCATCTCAGCCGCAACAAGTTTAGCATCTGCCAGAGCTTCTGCACGCGCTCCTTCTACAGTCTCTGCCAAAGGAACCTGCGTCATTGAACCATCTAACATCGGAATGTCTTTGTTATATGGAACGTTAAACATTTTGTTGACTGTTACTGCCTCAGCCCATGCAGTATCTACATCAGCTTCATTTGTAAACATCCAAGCGTATGCCGGCATGATAGATCCTGGGACAACTGCTACAGGATCCATCATATGGTTCTCGTGCCAGTCTGTCGTACGATAGTTACCTACACGCATAAGATCCGGACCTGTACGCTTAGAACCCCAAAGGAATGGACGGTCATATGCATACTCACCACTTAAAGAGTAAGCACCGTAACGGTCAGTCTCACTTTTAAACGGACGAACCAATTGTGAGTGACACGCATTACAGCTGTTTTTGATATATACATGACGACCTGTCAATTCAAGTGTCGTGTATGGTTTTGTCCCGATAAGAGGACGAGATTGCTGAACAAAGTGAGGAATGATCATAACCAAACCAGCAAATGCGATAACTACGAATATACCAACGCCAAAAAAGAATGGGCGTTCTTCTAACCAATGAAACATATTATCTCCCTTTCCTTACGCTGCCATAGGCGTAGCATTTTGAAGCTCACGTTCCTCAACAGGACGAGCCGACATAGTTTTGACAATGTTGTAAATAAAGATCACGAAACCTGCAAGGTAAAGAACACCACCAACAGCACGGATAATATAATAAACATGTAATGCATCAACAGAATCGATGAACGAGTAAGCAAGATTACCAAACTCATCAACCGCACGCCACATCATACCTTGAGTGATACCTGCGATCCACATAGAAGTGAAGTACAAGATAACACCTAGAGTCTGTAGCCAAAACTGCGTATTCATCAATGCTTTAGAATAGATCTCACGTTTGAAGATACGTGGAGCCATGTGGTACAGTGAAGCCATGACAATGAATCCAACCCAACCAAGGGCACCATCATGTACGTGACCAACGATCCACTCAGTAAAGTGTGCGATAGCATTGACAGATTTGATCGACTGAATCGGTCCTTCGATCGTCGCGAACATATAGAACGTCGATGAAAGGATCATAAACTTGATCAGTGGATTCTCCGCAACTTGTTTCCACTCACCCTTCATCGTAAGAAGCATATTGATCGCAGAACCCCACGAAGGCAAGATCAGAATAACTGAGAAGATCGATCCCATTGTCTGCATCCAATCTGGAACAGTTGAATAGATAAGGTGGTGTCCACCTGCCCATACATACACGAACATCAATGACCAGAAAGAGAGTAAAGAAAGCTTATAAGAATAAACTGCCTGTCCAGACTCTTTTGGTAAGAAGTAGTAGATCATTGCAACAAGAGGAACCGTAAGAACGAAACCAACCGCATTGTGACCGAACCACCATTGAACCATCGCACCCGATGTACCCGTGTACACAGAGATACCGTGCATGACCGAACCAGCACCAGAAACAAAGTACGTCGGGATGACCATATTGTTCATGATGAATAACATCGATACGGCTAAGAATGCAGCCATAAAGTACCAGATAGAGATATACAGTGTCTTCTCACGGCGAATACCTACCAGTCCAGCGATGCTAAGACCCCATAGAACCCAGAAGATAACGACAACGATATCCAATGGCCACTCAAGTTCAGAGTACTCGTTTGATTGAGACACACCTAAGAACAGTGCCACAACTGCAAGTAAGATAGCAAGGAAATAGACCCAAAAGTGAAGTTTTCCAACTACCATCAAAAATTTAGACTCTGCCATAGAGACTTTCAGAACACGTTGACCTATGTAGTACCAACCTGCGAAGATACCACTTAAAGTAAACCCAAAAATTACACCTGACGTGTGAATTGGTCTGATACGACTAAAGTTAATATACTCAGCCATTGTATCCCCAAGAACATAATTAAATTCTGGCCATGCCATTTGTAAGGCAAGAACAACACCTAATAACATACCGATAAATCCGAATAACAATGCAGACATTAAGAACATCTTCGCAACTGTATAATCGTATTCTAATGGACGATTCTCCATATAAGCTCCCTTTTTCGAAATTCAAAGCCTAAGCACTCTTGCACTTTGCCATCTCTTACTATACATAAGTAAAATAGACGGCAAAGCACAAAAATTGCCTAAATCACCATGAATGGTAACATAAAAAAATCCCACTAAAGCTTAAAGTTTAAAGTTAATGCAAAGATAGTTAATTAGTGAAATATTTTAATATTAATTTAAGATAAGAAATACTTATGTGCTCAATTGTCGTTGTTGAAAGGTTTTAGAGGATTTTTACAAAATCAAAGATGGATTTTCAGTTAATCCATGCTTTATAAAAAAATAAACTTAACTTATAGACCGCACTTACCGCTACCACATTTATGTAATGTGTTTTCGGTCGCATTAAGATAACTATCATAATTCAGATAAGCTTTGTAAAGTGTTAAACCACCATATAGTACTATAATTAATGCTGATATTTCAATCATGATATGACGAAAGCGGTTTTGTGAGATAAAACCGACCAAGAAACCTAAACTGAAAAGTGTTGGGATTGTCGCCATCCCAAAAAGTAACATCACAAATGCACCAAGAAGTGCCGATTTTGTAGCAATAGCGGTGATCAACATAGTGTAAACAAGTCCGCAGGGAAAAAATCCGTTTAAAATCCCCAGGGTGAAGAAGCTAAACTTAGACGGTGAGTTCAATTGAGAGAAAAAAAGTTTCTTAAACCATTGTGTCTGTGTTATCGGGTATTCGATGTACGATAAGAACTTCAGTCTTCCCGAGAGAGAAAAGCCCATAATGATCATCATCATACCAGCAATGGTAAACATGATCATGCGCATCATCGGTGTAGCATCCCATAAAGACCCAAAATAACCAAAAAGGGCACCTAGAACGGTATATGAGCTTACGCGTCCTATATTATAAAAAGCGTGTCCGCTTGCTTGAGAGAGTTTTGAGGTCGAAGCATCCATCTTCGCTGTAGTATACGATACGATAAAACCACCACACATACCGACACAATGTCCCAGGCTTCCAAAGAAACCAAAGGCTAAGACTGCCAGAAGTTCTAGTGATCCGTACTCGTAAAAATTCAATCTACATCCTTATCTCAAGAGTGTGTAAAAGAAAGCCCAAGGAGAGAGATGAGCTTAGGGAGAATAATTTAGCTTTGAACTGATAGTTTAACAGGCCTGTGTTACAAAAGTGTTAACGGCCGTTAGACCCTTATTTTCCCATCAAAGCGATAAACTGTGAAAATATATAAGCGCTCTCTTTTGGTCCTGGGCTTGATTCAGGGTGGTGCTGTACAGAGAAGACATGTCCGCTCTTATAGTTTAGTCCCTCAATTGTATTATCAAAAAGATTGGTATGTGTCACATCAGCAATCTCCGTGATATTCTCAGGAACGTTATAGTTATGGTTTTGTGCCGTGATCTCTACCATTCCTGTCTTTTCATTCTTAACAGGATGGTTTCCACCATGGTGACCAAACTTCAACTTATACGTATCATATCCATGAGAGATAGAAAGAAGTTGATGGCCTAGACAGATACCGAACATCGGGACTTTTGCAGCAATAAGTTTTTTTATCTGTTCCTGCTCTTTTTTAAGTACAAGTGGATCCCCAGGGCCGTTTGACAAAAAGACACCGTCAAGTTCTCCATTTTGAACACGCGCGATCAGTTGATCCGCATCAAAATTATTCGGGATGACTTCTACGTCCATTCCGGCTTGCGTCAGCTCGTTCAAGATGTTGCGTTTGACACCAAAGTCGATCGCAGCGATCTTCGCTTTTACTTCCGGTGCTTCGTTATACTTGAAATTGACTGCATCATACGTACCACTAGTATGTTTGTAAGCCTCTTTTGTACTTACTTCTTCAATATAATTGACATCTTCGATACGCGGTGAACTTTCTAAGACTCTCTTTAATTCATCTTTGTCCGAGATCTCCGTCGAAGCGATCATCATCATCGCACCTTCTGAGCGAAGCATCTTCGTCAAATAACGTGTATCGATATTGCAAATACCCATGACACCCTGTTCTTTTAAAAAGTTTTCCAAGGTATCTGTACCACGAAAGTTTGAATAACGCTCTTGATAGGTACGAACGATGATACCCTTTGTGAAGGCACCTTTGGACTCCATGTCCTCATCGTTCACACCAACATTACCGATTTCAGGCATCGTGAACGTAACAAACTGTCCCGCATATGAGGGGTCAGATGTTATCTCTTGGTACCCGGTCAATGAGGTGTTGAAAACAATCTCCCCTACTGATGTCGTTTCTGCACCAAAACTATCTGCTTCTAAATAGGTCCCGTTCTCAAGGTAGATATAAACCTTAGCCATTATGCCATACCCCTTTTAGTCAATTCTTCTCTGTAGAGTTTTTCAAATAATATCTCATAATCATCCGTTCCCGGGATGATCTTACGCTGATATGTCTTGATCTTCTCATACACAGCATCTTCAATAGTGTCATTATCTTTGATAAACCCAGTGATAGCAGCAAAGATAACGTTTTTGATTCTGATCTCTTCAATATCATAATGAATAAGGTCTTCTTCGTACAACTCATCCAAGATCTTGTGTGCCAGGTCCGAAAACCTTTCATCATATGAAAGAATAACACCATACTCAGGTGCAATCTTCTTTTTGATCATAAAGAACAGTTGTCTATCATCAACATTCTGCTCATCCATCGCTGCTTCATTTGCTTCGAGGATGTCATACACTTTCTCTTCAAGTGCTGCTTCTTGTTTGATGTTTTCAACAAGTACCTTGCTTGCTTCTGCTGCAACAGGCTCAAGGCCTTTAGTCATCGTGACAATACCACTCTTGTTAAGTTCTATTGCTACTTTTTGCGCAATAAGGGGAACATGTTGCAGTTTGATCTTCATAGAAGCACCTTCTAAAATAATTTTTGAGATTCTACCCTATCTAAGGTAAATATTTGATTAGATACTCGTAAAGTAAACGCTATTAACTCGGTGTATTGACCATCCACATCGAATGGATATTCAAATAGTCCCAGAAGGATTGTACATATTCTTCCGTTATACCCTCTTCGACCAGCCCAGGAAGGAGCATAGCATAGAGTTCAAGCCATTTTCGGCGCGCTGCCTCATCGATTCTGAACGGTGCATGACGACCCACCATCTGGGGCTCTCCGCGATGCTGGGTAAAATAATCCGGTCCTCCACAGATCTGAATCAAAAAGTCAGCTGCATTGATCTTGGCCTGCTCAAAGTCATCCTCATCATTAATCGGGAAAAGATTGGAAATACTACTGACACTTACAAGTTCATAATGATCATTGACCAACTCTCTAAAGCGCTCTTCTCCCACCTCATCATAAAAACCTGGATGCGGTTTTGTTACCGGAGGCCTGACCCCAAGCGTCCCTGCGGAAATTTCTAGATGTAAACTCATTTTTCTACCTTACTCATCAATGTTGTCATTTCAGATGCTTTTTCTGCATCCATCTTTCCTAATATCTTCGCCATCGTCTTTGGCTTCAGCGTCGTCAGTATCTCACTGGCTTCTTTGGCTTCGAGCTTACTTAATATATCTGCCGCCGAAGCGGCCTTCATCTTTGCGTAGGTCTGAGCGACCTTGTCCATCTTTTGCTCTTTGAGAGCCTTCAATGTCTCTTCATTCTTCTTCAGCTTTTTGGAGACTTCATCTTCGCGTACTTTCAACTCTTGTTCATGTGCATTCAGCTTCGTCTCTTTCTCATCCAATTTGGCCTCTTTCTTTTTCAAGAGCTCTTCTGTCGCCTCTTTTAGAGCATTAAGTGCCTGTTCCTGTTCGTCAATGCGTTCCAACTCCAGGATCAGTTCCTGCTTGCGTTCTTCAAATACCTTAGTACAATCATATAGCTCACTCTTTGCCTGCACAGCAAGACTAAGAAACGCGATATGGATAAAAATTACTAACAAGTTCTGCATCAATCTTTCCTGTTAAACGTCATCAGCGCGACTTCATCGAGGGCTTTAGACTCTTTGAGTTTTTGTGCTTTCAATATTTTTTCTATTTCATTTGTTTCAAGATATTTGAATTTTTCGTGCTCAATATTAGCAGTTTTGAGCTGTTGCATTGCTTTCATTAATGCATTCTCAGCCATTTGAAGATTATACTTATTAAAGCCGATCTCATCCTGCACTCTGTGTTTAAGAAGCTGCATCTGTCTAAATATAGAGAAATCCCCACCGGTTGGCATCTCCATATTTCGTAATTCATGATAAGAGGCTTCGATCTTTTCTTGGATGACTTTGATCGTTTGATGACAAGATTGAACTGATTTTTCCATCATATCTAAACGGTCTTTTTTGATTTTGACTAAGGAAGAATATTGTGTTTTCAAAGGGCATGCCTTTTAGGAGCGGGAAGTGCCAGTATATTGAATGACATATCTTCCCTTTATAGCGGACTTATAGTTGAATAGTATCATTTCTGTCTGGAGAAGTCGAGACAAGACCTATCTTTGTCTCTGTGACCTCTTCCAAGAATTTCAAGTAAGTCTTAGCCGTCTCAGGAAGATCATCCCAAGAACGTACACCCTCAGTCTTATCCCAACCCGGGAACGATTTATAGATAGGTTTTGCATTTTCAATATCAGAAGGCATATAATCGATCTCTTTGCCTTCATACTCATAGGCCACACACATCTTGACTTCATCAAAACCGTCAAGTACATCAAGCTTCATAATAGAAAGCTGATCACATCCGTTGATGCGTGAGGCGTGTTTACATGCAACCGCATCAAACCAGCCACAACGACGAGGACGGCCAGTAGTTGTCCCAAACTCATGACCCTGCTCACGAAGTTTGTCACCTTCAGCACCAAAATCCTCAGTCGGGAATGGGCCATTACCTACACGGGTACAGTAAGCTTTGACGATACCCGTGATACTGCCGATGTCTTTTGGTGATATCCCAAGACCTGTACACGCTCCCGCAGAGATCGTTGAAGACGAAGTAACAAACGGATAAGTACCGTGGTCGATATCAAGAAGCGTACCTTGAGCACCCTCAAGAAGGACTTTTTTACCCTCTTTCATCAGATCCCACGTCATCTTTGTCGTGTTGCAGATAAATGGTAAAAGGATCTTTGCATACTCAATAAGCTCAGCTTGAAGCTCAGACTTAGACGGAAGTGCAATATCCATCGCATTGAACACGGCAGCGTTTTGCTCAAAGTGCTCCATGATATCTTCTGTCAGTTTCTCGATATCTTTAAGTTCACCCATTCTATGACCCGAACGAGAGATCTTGTCAGCGTATGAAGGCCCGATCCCACGACCTGTTGTACCGATGGCTTTATCTCCGCGCATCTTCTCTTTTGCCTGATCGATCGCAATATGATAGTTAAGGATCATATGTGCCGATTCCGATACAAAAAGACGACCCTCAAGTTTATCAAACTGTTTCATCTCTTTGATCAAAGCTTCCGGACATACGACAACACCGTTTCCGATGATGTTAAGTGCAGATGGGTTTAAGATACCAGAAGGGATAAGGTGAAGCGCATATTTTGTCCCGTCAACCCAGATCGTATGGCCCGCATTATGACCACCTTGGTAACGTGCTACTGCATCAAACTCTTGTGCAAGAAGATCAACAATCTTACCTTTTCCCTCGTCACCCCACTGGATACCAACAATTAAATCTGCTTTCATTACTTCTTACCTTCTAGTTTTTCTATTATTTTATCTGTGTAAAGTGCGAACCCTACCGATGTAACTTCATCATTCACATAACGTCCACCACGCGCGAATACGTCATTTTTCTCTATCATACGGAAATACAACTCATCATAATAGAGCATCTTTGCATAATACAAAGGTGCAAGTACAAAGTTGTCATATTCGATGTTTTGTGCCAACTCTTTCATACGACGAAGCTCATGCTTAATCACTTCAGGAACAACCTCAATAACAGCATCAATATCTTCAAGTCTTTCAAGATATATGATCTCTTTTAACCAAGAGACTTTATTATCAAGAAGCTTTTGAATGTTAATATGTTTAAAATCTTCTAAGTCGATGCCAAGTTCTTGCGATATAAGCCCAGGAATACGAATATTTGAGATCTGCAAAAGAGGTTTTATCTCAAGTGCATTTACAATATCGATTGTTGACTGAAGGACAGAAGAAAGATTCTTCTCTCCTATGTATTCTGCACCGATCTGATAGATCTCTTTTGAGGGGTACATATAGATAGG
>JBFEXN010000011.1:0-18435 GCA_041562655.1 Sulfurimonadaceae bacterium | reverse complement strand
TCGAACTGGGAGTCTTATGGATCATTGCCTTTGCCAGCCTTGGCGTCTATGGCATTATTATTGCGGGCTGGTCCAGCCACAACAAATACTCTATCTTGGGTTCGCTTCGGGCCTCCTCACAGATGATATCTTACGAGATCGCTATGGGTATGTCAATCGTCTCCATGCTGATCACTTATGGGACAATATCACTTAACGAGATGGTCCATCAGCAGGGTGAACTCCTCTTTGGGTTCATACCGGCCTGGGGTGTCATTATGCAACCTCTTGCTGCACTTATCTTTATCGTCACAGCCTTTGCCGAGACAAACAGGGCTCCCTTTGATGCTGCTGAGGGGGAGAGTGAGATCGTAGCGGGATATCATACCGAGTACTCAGCTATGAAGTTTGCCCTGTTTTTTATGGGTGAATATATCGCGATGAGTGCGTCAAGTGCTTTGATCATCACTATGTTTTTTGGCGGCTATCAGATCCCGTGGCTTAACACGCAAAGTATGCATGAAAACATCAACCTTGTCCTTGTCGTACTCATGCTCTTTATCCCCATGATTTCTCTTGGCTTTATCAGATGGATGAGACATAACAACAGCTGCACACCTTCACGAGAAAAAGAGACGCGCTATGCTACACTGATCATCACACTCTTTGTCATAGGACTTGAGACACTGATGTTCTATCTGCTGGTCTCGGGGATGAGTAGTGAACAAAGCTCTGTCACGGTTATGCTGCTACAGATCTTGAGTTTTGCTATCAAACTGTTCTTGATGAACTTTGTCTTTGTCTGGGTACGATGGACCTTTCCCCGCTTCAGGTATGATCAGACCCAGCACCTTGGGTGGAAGATACTGCTTCCTTTGGCCCTGCTCAATATCTTTATCTCGGCTGTTGTCGTTGTGGGAGGGGTGTAAGATGGGTGTTAAGATCGTTCCTCGTTATGGGAATTCCTTAAAGGACAAGACCTATCTGTGGTCTCTGTTTTCAGGGATGAGACTCACACTCAAACATTTTAAAACCAATCTCAAAGATACCACCTGTGTTCCGACATGCCAGTATCCTGAAGACCAGCCGCAAGACATCACCGAACGCTATCGAGGCTTACACCGGCTTACCCAGCGCGATGACGGCACGGTTCGCTGTGTTGCCTGTTTTATGTGCGCGACTGCCTGTCCCGCAGAGTGTATCTTTATCGAAGCAGAGGAGCGTCTTGACGGGGTAGATGAAAAACAGCCTGCACGGTTCGACATTGACCTTTTAGAGTGTGTGTTTTGTGGGTACTGTGTTGAGGCATGCCCCTGCGACGCCATACGAATGGACACGGGTATCTTCTCTATTGTCGCCAAAGAGCGTGAAGATTTTGTCATCAACAAAGAGAGGCTTTTACAAAACCGCGGAGCCTTTGGAAAGGAAAACAGTCTTGCTCAATGATCTTATCTTTTTTATTTTGGCCCTGAGTACATTGACAAGTGCCATAGGCACGATCTATTTTCGCCAACCTATTAACTCAGCGCTTAGTCTTATCGTCACACTTTTAAGTATTGCCGGACTCTTTGCCCTTCTTGGAGGGAGTTTTCTCTTTTTGGTGCAGATCATCATCTATGCAGGGGCTGTTGTCGCTCTTATCCTCTTTATCATCATGTTCTTGAACATCAAAGAAGAAAATCTTCCAGATGAGCCCTTTAAGAGTAGATGGATTATCTCCATGGCTCTGATTATCTCCCCCTTTAGCGTTTATCTCATCTCGCTTGTCAATACGATGAAGTTTAAGCCTCTGTATGTTCACGACATTGGATCCATCAAGGATATCGGGATGGCGCTTTATACAACATGGGTCCTGCCTTTTGAAATGATCTCTATCCTTCTGCTCATTTCCCTTGTCGGCGTAGTCATCTTAGCCAAAAAGGAGAAGGGTCATGATTGATGTCACTCACTTCATTATTGTAGGCATACTGCTTTTCTCTATCGGTATCGTCGGTGTCATCAGCCGCAGAAATATTTTTGTGATGTACATGTCCGTCGAATTGATGCTCAATGCCGTTAACCTCATCCTGGTCGCACTGTCACATCATTTCCAAGACCTTGACGGTCAGATCATGGCGATAATGATCATTGCCATCGCCGCTGCGGAGGCTTCCATCTTTTTGGCCCTCTTTGTCATGCTTTTTAAAAACGCAAGGACTTTGGATGCAAACTTTTTTGATCTACTAAAGCAGGAAAAACACCATGATTGAGTCTTTTTATCTCGGATGGGTCATTGCTTCTGTCACGATCTCCTCTCTTGGACTTATGATCCTTGGCCTTTACGGTAAATATAATGATGACATACCAAAAAGCAGTTATACCCTGCTTGGACTGGGCGGACCTTTTATTAGTTTGGTCTTTTCTGGCATACTTGTCTATACCCTTTTGAATGATGGGGCAAACCTGTATTACACAGCCTTTACCTGGTTGGAGGTTGAAGATTTTGTGATAAAGGCGTCTTTGATGCTGGACCCACTCGGTGCGGCCATGCTCGGTTTTGTCACGCTTGTCGGTTTTATCATCCATCTGTATGCCCATGCTTACATGGGTGATGATCCATCCTATGCCCGTTTTTTCTCCTGGTTCAACCTCTTTATGGCAGCAATGTTCCTTCTGATCCTGGCAGACAACCCTTTTATGCTCTTTATCGGTTGGGAAGGCGTGGGCCTATGTTCTTATCTACTTATCAGTTACTACTTTGATGATGAGAAAAACGTTCACGCCGGCAATAAAGCCTTTATATTAAACCGCATTGGCGATTTTGGTTTTATCTCCGGGCTGGCTCTACTGTTCGTGTATATTGGAAAGAGCGGATTGGATTTTGCCTCGTTGGAGGCCAATATTCATCACATTCCCTCCTCTATGCTCACCCTTATTGCCTTCTTGCTCTTTGTCGGAGCGATGGGGAAGTCAGCCCAGATACCGCTTTATATCTGGTTGCCAGATGCCATGGCCGGTCCAACGCCTGTTTCCGCACTTATCCATGCAGCGACGATGGTAACAGCCGGGGTATACATGGTAGCAAGGTTTCATTTTTTATATGCGATGAGTGAAGAGGTCGGTCTTATCATTGCCTATATCGGAGCTTTCTCGGCCTTGCTTGCCGCCTTGATCGCTCTGCGTCAGGATGATATCAAAAAGATACTTGCCTACTCGACCATGTCACAACTTGGGTATATGTTCATGGCTGTTGGACTGGGAGCCTACTCTTACGGGATCTTTCATGTCTTTACACATGCCTTTTTTAAAGCCTTGTTGTTCATGGGCGCCGGTGCTATTATCCTGTCTCTTCAGCATGAGCAAAACATCAAAAACATGGGCGCACTGAGATTCAAGATGCCCTTTCTCTTTGTCGTGATGCTCTTCGCTACACTGGCTATCTCCGGCATCCCTCCCTTCAGTGGTTTCTTCTCTAAAGATGCGATCTTAAACCACCTGTTTGCAAGTGGGCATTATGATATCTTTGCTATCGCCCTGGTAAGTGCCGGACTGACCAGCTACTACATGTTCAGACTGCTGTTCATTGTCTTTATCTCTCCATCGCGCCATGAACATACACCTCTTCAACAAAGCCAGCTCATCAAACTGACACTGTTTCTCCTATCCATAGGTGTTGTCTTTACCGGGTTTATCAACCTTCCTACATTTTTTGGCGGTCACGAGAACTACTCTATCTGGTTAAACCTTCCGGATATGCGTCATATGCTCCCCCACTCCACAGAGGTCATCTTACTTATAGTAAATATCGCCTTTGCCCTCTTTGGACTTTTGATGGCCTACTCGCATTACAAAGACAGCTCAAAAGACCCCTCCTTTGGAAGGCTCGAAAAATGGATCAGTAACAGGTTCTATGTAGATGAGGTCCTTACACTCCTTGTTGTACGGCCTATCGCCTTTTTGAGTCATCTTATCGTCTTTATCGATGAACGATTGATAGACCGTTTTATTCACCTGCTGAGTTCATCATATCAAAGGTTGTCTTACTGCAGTGACTATGTTCAAAATGGAAATGTACGCTATTATGCCGTGTATATGAGTGTAGGTATTGTCTGTATCTTCATCTATCTAGGTTTTCAAGGTTAAGCATGGAAAACATACTCTCTTTACTCATCTTTATTCCTATTCTATCCGCTATCTTGCTATACTTCCTGCCTCTTAACGTCAAGATCATCAGATCTGCCGGTTTTATCACTACGCTTATAACTACCTCTTTGAGTATATGGATGTATACGCATTTTCAAGTCAGCCAAGAGCTTCAGTTCATGGAACATTATGATTGGATAAAGGCCTACGGCATCTCTTATCATGTCGGTATCGACGGTATCTCCCTGATCATTGTTATGATGACCAATCTTGTCATGCCGCTTTTGTATCTCTCTTTTTGGCATCTGGATAGAAAAGGATATTGGTTAAACCTGCTTATTGTCCATGGAGGGTTGACCGGTGCCGCACTTTCTCTTGACCTGATACTCTTCTATCTCTTTTGGGAGACGATGCTCCTGCCTATCTTCTTCATGATCGGCCTTTTCGGTCGGGAAAACAAAAACTTTATGAGTATGAAGTTCACACTCTATACTATCTTCGGCTCACTCATGATGCTGATGGCGATCTTGTATCTGGGTCATTCAAACTTTCAAGCGTATGCACGCTGGAGTTTTTCCATCAATGATCTCAAGACCCTCCACTTGGACATAACAACGACATCTCTTCTGTTTGCCGCTTTTATCTTTGCCTTTAGCATCAAGATACCGCTTTTTCCTTTTCATACCTGGCTTCCTCAGACCTACAGGGCCGCTCCTATTGGTGCGATTGTCGTGATGTCCGCATTGATGGCCAAATTGGGAGTGTATGCGATCTGGCGATTTGTCTTCACCCTTTTTGAGCCCTTGGCCATTGAGAGTGCTGACTTTTTTATGAGCCTGGGACTCTTCGGGATGATCTATTTCGGCATCGCCGCTATCAAGCAGGTCGAACTCAAAAAACTCTTTGCCTACTCTTCGGCCTCGCATCTGTCATTGGTTGTAGTGGGTATCTTTGCCTTCAATACTTACGCTCATATCGGTGCTTTTTACATGATAGCTTCGCATGCACTAAGCTCAGCCGCCGTGTTTATGATGCTTGGCATGATATATAAACGTACGCAAGACCTCAACATCCACGCCTTGGGCGGTATTGTTCATCAGGCACCTGTCTTTTCTGCCTTCTTTGCCTTTTTTGCATTGAGCATTGTCGGTATCCCATTGACAGGTGGTTTTGTATCCGAGCTCTTACTGATCATCGGAGCCTTTAAGACAAACCTCATCTTCGGGTTTCTAGCAGCGACAACACTGCTTATTGCTATTCTTTTCATCTTTAACGTGATGCAAAAAACTCTCTACGGGCCAAAAAGACTTAAAGAGTTTTCCGAACTCCGATCATATGAGTTGTTTTCACTGATTCCTCTTGCACTGTTGATACTGGCCATGGGAATTTTTCCGTCCGTCTTTATTGAGAAGATCAAACCAACGGCACAACAATATACTATCTCAGGGACTGCTCATGTTAAGTAATGATATCACCACCTCTTTACTCATCGTTGGTCTGGGCGCCGTATTGATGATGCTTCTTGCTGCCTTCACACGTCTAAGCAATTCGATACTCGCTTATATGACCATGGCGATTATCACATCGGCCATCATCTTTCAAGTAGGCCATCTGGGAGAGCTTTTTGCCATTGATATACACGCAAACATATTCAACCATATGCTTCGTTTTGACAGTTTTGCTGCCTTGTTCAACATAATATTTCTCGTAGGAGCTTTTTTGATGATAGCCGCCGGACGTGCCTTTATGCAAACTACACATTTTTTTATGCATGAGACCTTTGCACTTGTCCTTTTTGCTCTCTTTTCGATGATGCTTCTGTCCATGGCCAATGAACTTTTAACGGCCTTTATTGCACTGGAATCTACCTCGATTGCGGTATATGTTCTCGTCGGACTCAATCGATATAATGTAAGAGCTTCCGAAGCCCTCTTCAAATATCTTCTCTTAGGCTCCTTTTCCGGTGCCTTCTTTCTCCTGGGTGTCGCCTTTGTCTATGCTCAGGTCGGCTCAACGCATCTAGATGACATCAAAGGCTATATTCTTCTGCACGAGAACTATGACTTGATCACTCTCGGTGGTATACTGATGATGATCACCATTATGTTTAAAATCTCGGCTGTACCCTTTCAAGCCTGGACTCTTGATGTCTATGATGGTGCGTCACTGCCTATTACTGCTTTTATGGCAGGGACATTTAAGATCGCCATCTTCTCCATAGCCCTTCGTCTGTTCTTGGTCGCATATCAAGAGATCAGCACTGTGTTTGAACCCCTATTGGTCTTCATCGCCGTCATCACGATCATCGGTGGTTCGCTTCTGAGTCTGGCGCAACAAAACATCAAAAGAATGCTTGCCGCCTCATCTATTGTGCACAGTGGATACCTGTTGATTGCTCTTGCCGCAACGGGGAGTATCAGCGCTTCCGCGGCACCGGCTATCATCTTTTATCTCGTTGCTTACTTTTTGAGTGCGGTGGGTGCCTTTGGTATACTCTCTTACATCAGACAATGGGATACAGAACGGACGACCTACGAAGAGTTGAAAGGCTTTGCTCATCAACATCCTCTACTTGCTGCTATGATGTCAGTCTTTATGCTCTCCTTCGCCGGCTTTCCATCTACCATCGGCTTCTTAGGAAAGTTCTATATCTTTACCTCCGCTATTGAAGCAGGTCTGAGCTGGTTAGCCCTCATTGGGATCTTGGCTGCCTTTGTCTCGATCTATTACTATTTCAAGGTC
Organism: Sulfurimonadaceae bacterium; assembly: GCA_041562655.1. Classification (GTDB taxonomy): domain Bacteria; phylum Campylobacterota; class Campylobacteria; order Campylobacterales; family Sulfurimonadaceae. The sequence goes on along the minus strand of JBFEXN010000011.1, from coordinate 11,592 downwards.
ATCGCCATGATGTATTTTTATCCTGCGCAAGAGAGACATGAGCTCTCCTTTAGTTTTACCCCTGTCGTTATTGGCATTGTCGCACTTGCTGTCTTGTGGGGAGGTATCGGGACGGGGCTTGTGAGCTACCTGCCTGGAGCCAATGTCATCATAGAGACAGCACAAGCTTCAATAGATTCTCTTTTCCTGTGATCTTTGAAGTCTGATGGCCTTGGGCTAATCTTATCGTATCTGAGCGATGCCATCACGCTGTATAAAACTCGATCGCACTTGGCGAGGCGAAAATAAAACTCTCTATGGGTCTTCTTGGAGTAAGCAGAGTAAGTCGTTGTGGCGAAATTGCCCGTGAAAGGGCAACATAAAACTGCGAAGGGGCAAAGATCTCATCAAGGTCTATCACAAGGTCTAAAAGACTCATTCCTTGGGATTTGTGAATAGTAATAGCGTAAGCGAGAGTAAGCGGATACTGAAAAAGATCGAATCGACTGACCTCGACCTCCTGTTTTTTCCCTTCTATCATCTGCTCTTTCCACTGTTTCTTTGAAAATCGCTCTTTTTCGACTCTGACTAACTTGCCATTGTCTTTCATGACATGGATATAAGCTTCTGCTTCATTAATACGTGCGATGACACCTTTCTCACCGTTATAATAGTTCCAGGAGTTTCGCATAAAAAGAACAGGTGCTCCCACTTTTAAAGCCAAGACCTTAGGAAGGCGCGAATCGTTCATGAAGCGTTCTATCTCATTCTCCTTGACACCTTTCTCGTACTGCTCCACACTTGTATCAAAGTGGTAAACCTCTCCATCAAGGGCGTTGAGCTCTTTTGTATTATGCCTCTCTACCGAAGCATTCTTTCCAAAAAGCAGGGTACTGTTTTGCATATCCTGTGGCATTGGACGGATAAGAGAGTGTATGTATTCTATCACCTCTTTATCTTTTACACCATGTCGTATTTTATCTAGGATATGAATAAAGTCTTCATCACTGCTTCGCTTGACTTCGCTTAGACTGTACATGACAAACCCAAAACGTTGCCAAGATTCGGACTCAAAGGCAAACCCGTAGACTCTGCCGATAGGTATGTCAGGATTGTCCATCATAAAATGCCGTTTTTCTGATTCTCGGATGACGGGCGGAAGCTGTAAAAAATCACCACTGACAAGGAGTTGTGCCTGTGAATCCGCTTGTAAAAGACGCAAACGTATCATATCCATCACACCCGAACTCACCATTGATATCTCGTCGATGATAATCACATCGATCTGTTTCAGCAGCTTGGCAAGTTTTTTGTCGATGTTGATTTTACCGGTTCGCTCCAGATCAAAAGAGTGGGAACAGATACCGAGATTAAAAAAGCTGTGGAGGGTCTGGCCTGTTATCAAGGCAGCTGCCATACCTGTTGAAGCAAGCTTGGCGACCTTCTTTCCCTCATTCTCATATTGTGCAATAAGAGCACGAAGTAAAAAGCTTTTTCCTACACCGGCACCCCCGGTCAAAAAAACATTTTTCTTGTTCTCCAGAAGCTGTCGCAGTTCTTTGATATTGTCCAAGGGCATACACTCGTTTTAAGATGGCGCATTGTAGCAAAGAGCAGATAAAAAGATTGTTTTTGCGACGCTCACCCATATTTATATTGTCTATATTCTGCTATGATATTTCACAATAATCACACTAGGAGAAACGATGAAACCTCTGCTATCGATCGTAACATACACTTTGGGGGCACTTTTGTTGACCGGATGCATCAGCCATCCTCAAACAGCCCAAGAGTTTAGAGTCGCTATTCCCGATGCTTTTATGGCCGAAGTCGAGACCATAGAAGTGAACCGTCCCTTTACTGAAGTCGCCACAACCTTTAAGAAAAAAGCACCGCAATGTTTGGACGTAAGGATTAAGACCGTGTCTCAAAGCAATACAAGTTATGAGGTCCTCATCGCGCAATATCATCCTACCGTCATCGTGGGCTCTAAAAAAGCCGAGATCCACCTTCAACGTCATTATGAAACCGGTGTTATGAATGTTTCCGAAGAACCTAAAAACGGATATTATTTACTCGTTGTCGATGCTATACCCATCACGAAAGACAAGACCAGGATCATCTTTTACCGTCCTTCCATGGGATTCGATTCACTTGTCACCGCCATCAAGGGCTGGGCAAGCGGAACAAATCTCGAGTGTCCCGATCTGACCCAATAGCTGAAAAGACACAAAGACATCATAGACCAATGAGCAAGGAACGACAAGACGATCAGTCACTATGACTTTCACGCCTCAATCAAAATGCTTTTGCCAAAAGGAGCATCCTTGTGTGATGGTGTTATCCAAACTGTATTGAAGGGTGGTTCACTCTGCGGGAACGTACCCTCAAGGTCAGTAAAATACAGCAAGAGTGTGGTCCCATCTATCTTCTCATCGATATACTCAAAGACCGGTCTAAAATCCGTACCACCACTTCCTTTTAACTCATATTCAAGTTTATCTCCGCTGCAGAAATGCTGATGTGAGTGCACCTTGTCATCACAGACCAGAAGATCTATCTCAAAGGTGGCAAAACTGAGCAGTATGGACTCGAACTCAGCGATAAAGGTACTGAGCAAAGTCTCATCGACCGAACCGGAGCTGTCGATCGCAACGACAATACGCAGCATGTTTGAGCTCAAAGAGGGAAGATAGGTCCCCATATATAAAAGCTTTTTAGAGGGAGGGACCAACGTATAATCATGATAATAATGTCTGTCTATGGCATTATAAAGTTCAGCTCTCCAGTCTATTTTAGCCTGTACAAGCGTATAAAACCGCTCCAGACCATCAGGAAGCTTGTCCTTGAACTTCTCTCCTGCCTCATCCAGGATCTTCTGCCATGACTCTTCCTCTACGGCTCTCTCTTCCCTGTCTGATTCTATTTTTGGAAGATTTTTATCCCTGTTTTCATCCGGGGATGAGTTCTTTTGCTCAGAACTGTGACGTCGGTTATTCTCATTGAAACCTGTATCATTGTCCTCATTATCATCAAACTCTTCGTTTTTGATCTCTTCTTTCAAGACAGCATAGATCTCTTCTGCGTACATCCCCGCAAAGCGCTCCTCATAATTGATACCAAAAGGAGCATCCAGACCATTTTCAACCAACATGGCATTGATGGCATGGTCCGTAGCAAGCTGCCATAGCCATGACATCCTGCCTTTCTGTCGGTTATCATGAGCAAGCGCTGCATGCATGGAAGCATTTGACAGAGCAAACCCCAATTCATCCAGATCCAGATCAGCCAAGTATTCATCATTATATTCGAAGCGACTTCCATCACTGACAAAGGCCTGGATATTATCGTTCTGCTTGAACTCAAGTCGTGAAGCAAGCGTTCCAAAATAGGGATACTCTACTAGAAGTTTGGCCTTGGCCTGAGAGATCTTATGCGCTAGCTTGTCCACATCTATTCCAGTAGATAGGCAAACTTGCGCACCCAGATACTAAAGGTCTCAGAGTGTTCCATCGAAAGACCGTTACGTTGCAGGTCTTGCACGATCATCACGGCAAACTCGCTCTGCAGCTCCAGTGTATACTTCAATACATTCTCTATATACTCTTCGCTTTGATGCTGAAGTAAGAACGAGACAAGCACTGAAGAGAGGGTATATAAAACATCCGGTTCAGATGGATATTCAGCCTCCCCCTTCTCCAGGATCGCTTCAATATCAGGAAGTTTGTGAGCGACTTTGGAAAAAGAGAGATAAGAGATCGCCCTCTCTTTTCCAACGGCACCCGAAATGACATCCAAAAGAAGTTCCTCATGCATCCCCGAACGCAAGACCCCGCTCACAAATTCCCATGAACGCGGTGTTGCAAAAGATTTTTCCTGCAGGCTTGGATCAAAGGTAAAGAGGTCTTCGTTCTTATATCCGATATACGCGATGATCCTCTCATCTATACCCGCCGAGAAAGCCCAGTCCTTCCAGTCTTGGACATCGACTTCCATATCAAGGTGGACAAAACGGTTTGCCAGAGGCGTAGGCATCTTATAGACGACACCCCTGTCAGTCTCACGGTTACCTGCGGCAACGATCGCCCATCCATCAGGCAGTTTGTACTCACCGACTTGACGATCCAGAATAAGTTGATACGCAGAAGCCTGTACAGCCGGAGGTGCCGAGTTCAACTCATCTAGAAAGAGTATCCCCTCCCCCTCCTTTGGTAAAAATGAAGGCGGTGCCCAGACAGAATGATGTTCATGCTTGTCGTAAAACGGAATACCTTTAAGGTCGGTAGGATCCATCAAAGAGAGTCTTAGGTCGATAAACTCTACCCCCTTGCTCTTAGCTATCTGCTTGATAATGGACGACTTTCCAATACCGGGGGGTCCCCATAAAAATGAGGGGATCTTTGAATCGATCAATGCAGAGACTGCACTTGTTATCTTTGACGCTTTCATAGCCATCCTATATTGTCTTGTTGTATATACTTTCCAAAGTTCTCATTCTCTTTGACATAACGATCATACCGTTTATCTAATTGCAGTTGACATAAGATGTCCACCGGTGTAGAAGTGTTCTTCGAAAGTGCTGTTAATATCGTTTCATCTTCACTTTGAGCCAATTTATCCAGTATCTCCTTTGGCGTAGTGATGTTTCCCGCCAAGAAAGCGTGGGTATCCTTATCCTCATACAGTTTTTCCAACAAAGATACAGGCACACTCATGTTTGAAGCAAGTGCCCTGTTGATCTCTTCCTTATGCATTGTATACAATCTTTCATAATCTTTTTCTTGCAAAGCGGTATTAGCTGCCAGTACCTTCAAACATGCGCCGTCTTCAAAAAGTCTCTCTATCATCGATACATCCAAAGAGGTATTTAATGCCAAGTTATCCGTGTCTAAGAGTAGCTCAAAAAGCTCTGCATCCAGTCTTGCGTGAAGAGCGATCTGCTCTACGTATTTACCCTCGGAGACAAAACTCTTTGCCAGTTCGGTATCCAGACTTGGGTTTTTCACCAGGTTTTCGTGGATCAGGTCATTACCCTCTTTACTCAGATGTATCTGAAACTTTGGTGACAGATCAGGGCGTCCTGCGATCTGAGCCTTTATCTCAGCGGGTGCATATTTGATAAAGTGCTTGATCACTGACGGGGAGGTCTGTGGATGCAAGGAGATAGCCTGAAGTATCTTATAGGTACCGTTATCAAGTTCTTTATCCTGCAAGGCACGTTTTATAGGCTGGAGGTTTGATATCGTATCTAGCAGCTCTTGATCGCTTGTCTGCATGATCAGATGCAAAAGCCCTGTCGTAGCATACTGGACATTATGGTTTTTTTCTATGTCCTTATAGAAACGCTTGATCAATGCTGCGGTAGTATCGCGGTTCTCGTCGTTGTCGAAGAAGTTCTCACCCTTCCAATCATAAAGGGAGATAAGGCGTAAAAAGAGCTCATCTGTAATAAAATTGTTTTGGATAAAACCTAAAAGTCGATCTTCATCACCGCTGAGTTTCAAGCTCATGTGCAGCTTGGTGGAATCGATCTCCCTGCATAAAGCCTCTTCCAGTTCAGAAATGAGAATAAAAGGTGCCGCATCCGCCTTGTAGAGTTCTTCCATCTCTTCTTGCTCAAATGGATTTAACATCCGTCCTTCGATGATGTAAGCCACCTCATCCGTGTACTGATCGACGCAGGAGATATTGTGATGTTCCAATTGTGACAAAAACTCGTTCCTGTCCAATGCACGGCTTTTGCCCAATAATAAAACTGTTTTATCTTTTAAATCATCTAAAGTCATGCACGCATTATAATGTGCGAATATCTGTTTATTACTTATTTTACCAGCTTCGCCGATTCATTAAAGGATAATTTATGTCAATGAAAGTACGAGGCACAAGGTCTGCGTGACTACTGAATCTCGCCAAGGGCACGAGAAATGGTGTACTTCATATCCTCGTCCAGGTCCATATTGTTTTTCATCCACTCCACATAGCCCTTATCGCTTATCACAAGCTCCTCTATGGTCTTACCCTTATGCTTTCCAAATCGAAGGGGCTTATTCAGATAGACCGGCTGCTTTGTCAGTTCTACCAGTTTTTGCATAGGGTTTTCATTCGGAAAGTTCTCTTTGACTTTTTTTGCCAGTGCCGACATAAAGAGTTTGAGGATCAGTACGTCACCGATTGCATCATGAGCTTTGATCTGTACCCCTAGTTTTTGTGCTTCTTGCGCTTCGTCTTTATACAATCCAAGTGCATAACGAAGGTACTGAAGACGATGATACTCCTGATCCGTGTAAAGATGTTTTGCACAACGCAAAGTATCGATAAGCTGCATCTGATTCTTAAAGCCCTCTTTCTCCAGCATTCCAAGGTCAAAAGGAGCGTTATGAATGATCATATAGTTGTCATCCGAGTTGAGTTCGACAAGACGTCGGTATGCCTGCATGTCTGTACATACTGGTTTGCCTTCGATCATCTCCGGCGTAATGTGATGTGTCTCCATGGCACCAAGTGTTATCTCGACGTCAGATGAACAGAACTCGTTATGAACTTCGACAGCTTCACTCGGTTTTCCTAAAACCATGTATCCAAGCTGAATAATCCTATCTGTCTCTGATGTACCTGTTGTCTCTGTGTCTAAAATGATATATTTTGCCATGTTCGTCCAAAAAAAGGGGATTAAAATTCGAGGTATGGGTTAGCTACAAATTCTTCTGTAATTCTAAGATAATCAAGATTAATTTTCAAACTGATAAGCTCTGTACCCATCTTAATAGATTCTTCGAGAGTAAAAAAATCGTAACTCTTCCACTCAATCAACTTACCGTCTAAGGTCTTGTTGATTACGGCGACGGGCTCGCCCAAGATCTCGTCAACCAATGTAGCTATATAAGTGACGGATTCTTCGTTGACATCCTTTCCAAAGAGCTTACAGACCGCGGAGATTGACACCTCTATCTCTGCACTCTTGTACTTATCAAGCTTATAGGTATGAAAAATAGCATTGGCCAAGCGCACCGCATCATCACTGGGCCAAACTATCTCAATATCTTTTTCAGTTTCGATAAAACACCCCTTGGAACCGTCAATAATAATCATTATATCATAGAAGTGTGACTAGCCTTGAAACAGCTCATCAAAAAGAGCATCCAGATCAAACTGGCAATATATCTCATGCGTAAAGAAAGAAGGAATTAACTCTAAAAACAGATATCCCAGTTTCAACATAGGATAAAAGATGATGACACTCCAATAAAACTCTTCATAGGAGAAATGCTTACGAATCCATCTTCGGGCAAACTCTCCGCCATTCATCGCAGCGACGACCTCAAAAGAGATAATAAAACCCAAGACAACGTAGGTCAGTACAAGCGCATATACGATGTGGAAGAACCAAGAGACTAAGGTTATCATCTTGCACTCCTTTAGAAGTACCTTGCTTCATTCTACTGCAAGAAAAGTATGATGCTTCTTAGATAATAAGTTTAAAGTATTGAGTTTTCCTCAGCAGAAACCAGCGAGGAAGATCGAAAGAGGGATCAAGGCAAGACATGACGACATCCACATCCCATTCTCTTCGTGTCTTGTCGCATCGCAGATATTAGATGATGTTTGCCATCATGGTTTGCTCCTGCTTACACCGGGAACTCTTTTGTCTAGAAGCTGCACATCTCTTTCAAAGACCGTATATGGTATTTCATTCTCTTCCAGGGCAGTGACAATTTTTACCATCGATTTAAAGACAGTACTATCGGAACCACCCGTACACGCACAAATAAAAGAGTTCCTGACCTTATCAAATTTATACGGAACAATATCAAGATCTACTATTTGCTTAATTATTTTCATATTTTTTCATCCAATATCCTATTGGTATGACTATAACAAGAATCGCCTTATTATACTATTAATTTATAGTATAATAAGGGAATATGTATGCTTGACAGATTCTTTTCGAGTGATTCTTATATCCTCTTAGGTTCCCTGCTCCAATCTATTACCTTCAAAAAAGGCCCCAACTTTTATGTCAGCCGCATAGCTTTTGTTTCATCCACCAAGACTACATTCAAGAGCTATTGTAAAGTATCTTTTAACGCGTCACGTATCTTTAGGAACTCATCCTTGTGTTCAAAAAAAAGATCTACCAGCTCGGGATCAAAAGACCTTGCTCGTTCCTTTTTAAAGAAATCGAAAATCTCCTGGTCATTCCATACCTTTTTATAGACTCTATCCGAACCTAGCGCATCAAATACATCCGCAATGGCCGTAATACGACCATAGATATGAATTTGTTCTCGACTAAGTTTATTAGGGTAGCCTGTTCCATCCCACTTTTCATGGTGTTCATATGCAACTATGGCGGCTGTTCGCAATAGTGGTCTTTGGGAGTATTTAAGCATATCATAACCTAGTTGTGCATGCGTATCCATGATAGCTCTTTCATCATCGTTAAGTCTACCTGGCTTGTTTAAAATACTATCAGGAATAGCAACTTTTCCTATGTCATGCATAGGAGAAGCCTGTCTTAACATTTCGCACTCTTTTTCAGGCAAACCAACATACTTTGCTAAAAGATATGAATATTCTGCAACTCTTTTAACATGGTTACCGGTCTCTTTGGAACGGGTCTCACCGATGGCACCCATAGTGAAGATGACCTCTTTTTGAGTATCTTCGATCTCTTTTTGAAGTTCTTCGACCTCTTTAAGACGCTTCTGCAGTTCGTCATACTCTTGGCGTTGACGTTTGTCACTGCGCTGCATGATCTTCTCTTGGCGTGTGATATCCTTGATGATCTTGTCAGCAGTTTTGATAAAGTTCTTCTTCAGTTCTTCAACTTCGATGACAAGCTTATTCGTTTCCATGACGAGTATCCCTTACTCTTTGGCCAGCAGGTTGATTCTCAAATCCGAAAAGTCTGCACAGAAGTCTTCACCCGCTTCTAACGCACTCTCATTTCCAGAATTATAAATCCAATTTACTTCGATGCTATAATCATGTTTATTCTCGTCCAAAAGATCGAAAAGGTCAAAGAAAAGCTTGGATGAGCTGGAATTGAAATAGACAATCTCCATATTGACCGTTGTCATATCTGCGGCATTGCCTTCAAAATAGTGTTCCAGCCATTCCATTACTGGCCGATAAAACTCAAAGGTATTCTCCGGATACGATTTACCGACCATGGAAATAGTACCGGCAGGATCGAGTATGATTTCCGGCGTATATTGCGTAGCAGAAAGCTGTAGTTTTTCCATAGGTGCTCCTTAACTTCTTTTGATAAGAGTTTTCATGGTGAAGTAATAGCGATTATCACTTTCGGGTATGAAACGATGCTCAACGCTGTCACACCGTCTGGCAATTTCTATAAACCCGATACCGGCGCCTTTGTTATGTTGCTCTTTTCCCACTTTTCGCTGTTCACGATAGAGTGTTCGAAGTTCTCCATTCTCACGTCCTTCGATCATTTTTAAACGTTCTTCAAGGGCTTCTTTGTCAGCACTATCCACTAAATTACGGCTGATAATATAATAGTCTTGCCCATTGTTTTCCTGCCCGACAATAATAAGACCTTTGGACTCATATATCTCATCAAGGTCTGACCTGGCTTTGGCATAGTTCATCATGTTCTGAGCAAGCTCGATGAAAACAACGAAAATATTAGTGGAGATCGTTTGACTTAGCTCATTGTTCTGAGCTTCTTTCTCCAGAGCGTCTGTCATCCCTGCGATCAAAGATTGTGTAAGAAACCCTCCATAACTTACAAAAACAATCCCGTCTTCTTCCAGAATGTTTTCCAATGTATCTAACTTCATGATAAACTCCCTTCTTCTAACATGATACCATGTAAATTACATAGATTTCCTTGACCCCGGATTTTATATTCATAGAACCCACAGGTCGCATATGTTTTATTTGTTATGAACACGGAATGCAACCATTGTGACGTCGTCATTGCGCTCATACTCTCCCTGATATTCCCGCAATGCATTCAAAAAATACGTTCGCTGGTCTTCCATCTTCTCCTGTGCATACGTTTTTATGAGCTGAGTGAGATGGCTTTTGCCAAACGAGAACTCTTTTTCCCCTCCGAGCTGGTCAATATACCCATCTGTCGTCAGGTAAAAACTCATATCCCCTTTTGTCGGGATAATATGGTCTGTAAATTCATAATCAATATCGGATGTCTTGTAACCTATCGAATGATGGTCTCCTTTGATTGTTTTTAACTCTTCACCCTCTAGGTAGAACAGTGGTATCTGTGCTCCGGCAAACTTAAGGATCTGCTCTTTTTTGTTGTAGTAAATCACTCCGCCGTCAAAACCTGCATTCGAAGCACTGCTCTTGTTGTGTTGTTTGAGTAAAGACTTCATTGTTCTATTAAAATACGAAAGTATCCATCCCGGGCTTACGTCGATATTGATATCACCGTTTAGTCTCCCGACGACCTGTCTCTCTATCGCTTTAACCAGCATCGTCACAAGTGCTCCGGAGACTCCATGCCCTGTACAGTCTATCACCATAAGTAGACATTCATCACTGTTTCTAAGCTCTTCAAAGAGATAGATGTCTCCACCCACCGTATCTTTTGGTTCCCAGATAACAAAGTGATCCTGAAAGTAATGATTAAACACGGCATCATCGGGGATCACCGCTCCTTGAATCAAGGATGCATATTCAATGGAGGCTTGAGTATGTTTGTAAAGATGTTCAATCTCTGTCTTTGAGTTTTCCATCTCTGTTATATCCGTAAAGACTGCAGATCTTGCGTTATTGCCCCCGGGTAAGTTGGTCGCTGTAACAGAGAAGATAAAGTCTTTCCCATCTATTGTGATCATCGCTTTATGAAGATCACTATAGTCTGAACGGGATATTACATAATCTATCCACTGTTCTTCTCCCATCCTAGGTTGAAGATAGCCTTTAGGAGCATTGTTGTTAAATGTCTCACATATACACTGCGCATCATATTTCCTATTAAATGCTTTGATCGAGTCTACTGAAAAAAAGTCATAAAACTTCTTATTGACGGTTTTAAGTTTGTCACCGTCAGTCGAGATAATGATCTGTTCTTGGGAGTCCAAGAGGGTCTGGGTAAACTTTTTTTCATTACTAAGGGCCAATTCCGCCTCTTTCAGCTCCCTTATATCCGTAACCGAACCATTGACGCTGATCGCATTGCCCTCTTCATCTCGAAGCGTTCGTGCCCGGTCCCTTATCCAGAAAGGTTCGCCGTCTTTTGTCAGCATCCTGTAGGTAAGATCATAGACCGTATCATTTTCAACATGGTCTTCCAAAGCTTTTTCAACGAATTCCAAATCATCAGGGTGGACATGTTTTGTCCAGTTCTCATGGGTAGGGTCTATTCCATTGTTCTCATAACCAAGCATCTCATAATAGCGGGGAGAGAACCAGTTCTTGTCCGTTGAGGGCACATACTGCCAGAGACCGTCATCACTTCCTGTGATCGTAAGCTCAAATTTCTCTTTAGACTCTTTTAACTCTCTTGTTCTCTCTTCTACTTTCCGTTCCAGTGAGGCGCTAAGTTCTTGAAGTTGTTGAGTTTGTTTATTAACAGCATGTTTTAGTTGTCTGTTCCAATACATAATAGACAGAATTATCAAC
>JBFEXN010000010.1:0-18500 GCA_041562655.1 Sulfurimonadaceae bacterium | reverse complement strand
AGATATCGGCTTGTAGCTGTATATACTTGTGATTGATGTTTTCCTGCTCATTGCGGTACTCTTTACTTTCAAAAGCCGTTGGTAAAATCACTTTTAACAGGTCAATGAGTTCGTCGATCTCATTTTTGAACTTAACAGCATTTCCCGGAGAAAGTTCTATCGCAATAGGTTTTCTCGGGTCTTTGAAATTATTGACATAACACCAATCATTCGGCATTTCTTCATCTTGGGCTTTTTTCTCTAAGAATGCCAAGACGGAGGAGTGCTTGCCACTGCCTGAAGGCCCCATTGCATAGAGGTTATATCCACTCTGCTGGATATTGGCTGCAAAATCCACTGCATCAAGAGCGTTCTTCTGACCAATGGGCTGTTCAAGCATCTCAAGCTCTTCGGTCGTGTCAAATGAAAACAGGGTAGTATCACACGTATGGTAAAGTTGTTTTACATCGAGAGCATTGGCCATTATGTTCCTTTTTGGGGATAAACTGTTATGGAATTGTTCTTTAAATCAACTCATCATAAATCAATTGAGCTTATTGCTTAATTAAAATATATATTGGAAGAAAATCGTTACTTTGGATAAAATATGTCCTAATAACGTTAAGAGGTACAATAATGGCAATGGGTTTTTTCGCGGTATTTGATGATATCGCAGTACTTTTAGATGATGCAGCGGCGATGAGCAAGATCGCGACGAAAAAGACAGCAGGTGTCTTGGGGGATGATCTGGCGGTTGGTGCAGAAAAGGCGTCGGGTTTTTCTGCCTCAAGAGAACTCCCAGTTTTATGGGCCATTACCAAGGGGTCGTTTAGAAATAAACTGATTGTACTGCCTGTCGCTTTTGTCTTAAGTGCATTCGCCCCGTGGATAATCATCCCCATTTTAATGCTGGGTGGTCTGTATCTGGCATTTGAAGGTGTTGAAAAGATTTATGAATACTTTGTGCCTCATGTGAGTATCAAAGAACAGGTCGAGTCGTTGTCAGAAGAGAAGATCCTAGAATATGAAGCAAAAAAGGTCAAGTCTGCGATACTTACTGACTTTATTTTATCGATAGAGATCGTAGTCATAGCCCTGGGAACCGTGTTGGAAAAACCTTTGCCTATACAGATCATCGTTGTCAGTGTGATCGCTATACTCGCCACAATAGGTGTATATGGTTTTGTCGCGCTACTGGTCCGAATGGATGACGTTGGTTTTAAGATGATTGAGATCGCAGACAATCAAAGAGCTCTGCTACACAAAACAGGGGAAGTGCTAGTCGTCGCTCTTCCTAAGGTGATCAAAATCTTAACGATTGTCGGGACCCTGGCAATGTTACTGGTCGCAGGGGGAATATTTGTTCATAATGTGCATCAGATACATGAACTTCTACACTTTATGCCGATCCTTTTGGCAGAACTTGTCACTGGACTGTTTGTAGGAATAATCGTCCTGGTAATAGAGAAATCTGTTGTGAAGTTGGTTAAAGGATAAGCAAGTGATGCATCCTTAAGTCTATTTAAATGTGTATAAGACTATTATTTAATGTTAAAAGGTGTATTTAATGTCAAATAATTTTTATCTTGCCAGACAGCCGATTTTGGATCTTCAACAACACATCATGGGGTACGAGCTCTTGTACCGTGATAGTGAGTGTAGTGCGGCTTACGCCAATGAACGTCATGCAACGGCTGCTCTTTTAGTCAATGTCCTGAATCAGGCCGGTCTACAAAATGTCGTAGGCTCAAGTTTTGCATTCGTCAATATTGATGACAGTTTTTTACGCCATGAGATCGTCGATACTATTCCTGCCAAAACCTTTATCTTCGAGATAACCGCCAATACCAGTTTAGATGAACTGACGGTAGAGCGTATTGAGGTGCTTTATAAGAAGGGGTATGTGTTCTGTCTGGATGCCTCTGAATATTCATATCTGTCCAAGTATGAGAAAATCTTTCCTTATCTGAGTTATTGCAAGATAGATACATCCAGTTTTGATGATGAACATTTTGAAGAGGTCATCCAGACCCTGCATGCTAACGATATCAAAGCCATTGCGACAAAGGTCGAAATGGAATCGGCTTTTCATATCTATAAAGAGAAGGGGTTTGACGGTTTTCAAGGGTATTACTTTGCCGAACCCAAGGTGATCCAGGATCAAAAACTCAATGCAGACCAGGCAACACTCTTCAAACTATGTAATTTACTTCAAACGGGGGGCGATACCAGCGAGATTGTAGCATCCTTTGAGCAAAGCCCAAGCCTAACCCTGCAACTACTGCGTTTTATGAACTCTGCAGCCTTCCATTTTAAAAATCCGATCTCTTCCATTCAGCAGGTTATTACCCTGCTTGGACGTAACTCTTTAAACCAATGGTTGATGCTGTTACTGTACTCAAAGTCACTCTCAACGAACGGAAGTTTTGACAATCCTTTGATACTACTTGTCAAGCAGCGTACAGATCTAATGGTGTCACTGTTGAAGATGGTAAAGAAGAACTGTTCGGCCCAGGATCAGAGTGAAGCCTTTTTCGTAGGGGTGTTCTCCCTGATGGACACGCTTTTACACATGCCTTTGGAAGAGATATTTGAGGAGTTCCATGTGGATGACCGTGTCAAAGATGCTCTGTATAAAAGAGAAGGTGCACTTGGTGAAGTCTATAATGTTGTGTTGGCGATTGAAAAGTTTGAGACAGACAAAATAGATGCCTTTGTTGAGAAGTACTCTTTGGACAAAGAGGTGTTCGAACAGATACTGATATCAAATATCCAATCGACGGTTGAGTTTTCCAACACCTCTTTAAAGGATGAGGTCAGTTAGAAAAGATTCATCTGATCCATGATATGATCAATACCCAGACCTACATGTTCATCCAGGTTTATGTGATCTTTTCTTATATGAAAAGCTTCCAGCAGGGGGCTCTCTTTAAGATACAGAGGTGAATCCAGATCAGCCATGATACTGCTGCTTTGAGAAACACCAAAATGAGCCGCTGCCAAGAGACTGATAGGTCCTTCGAGCATAGAACCGATCATGCAGCGTGCATCATACTCTTCAGCCAGTCTGGCAATAGAAATCGCCTCATATATCCCGCCACACTTCATCAGCTTGATGTTGAGCATATGCGCCGTTTTATCCTGCAAGATCTTTTTGGCGTCTTGGAGATTGAATATTGATTCATCGGCAAGAACAGGCAATACTCCCTTTTGTGCGAGTCTTTTCATCGAAAGAAGGTCATCTGCCGCAAAGGGCTGTTCAATGCATTCGATATTATCTGTCCTGATACCCGCAAGCATCCGTTCACACTCTGGCAGAGTAAGCGATTGATTGGGATCAAGACGAAGTTTGTGCCAGGGCCTGAGTACGCTGTTGATCATCTGTACTCTTTGGATGTTCTTGTCGACGTCATGATCGAGTTTGATTTTTAAGATATCAAATCCGGTTTGGAGCGCCTGAACGGCATCATTGAGCATGACAGAGGGTTCATCGACAGAAATAGTCAGATCTGTCTGGATAGAGCAGCGTTGAGCCCCCAAGTATCGGTGAAGACTTTTCTGCTGCTGTTTTGATAAAAGATCATACAGGGCCATATCTACACAGGCTTTTGCTTCCGAACTTACAGGCATTGCTCGCAGTTTTAGGAATATCGTTTCGGGGTCTATCTTTTCATGCATAAGGGTAGGGAAGAGGGTGTGTTCAAGATCATGGATGACATCCTCATTGCTTTTACCCGTTATGGCTGTCACTGCACAGGCCTCACCATAGCCCACATGCGCTGTATCCGTATCTATCTTGATGATGATATCATCGACACACTCAACATGCCGAAGAGCAGTTATAAAAGGCTTTTTTAGAGGGATCTTGAGTTGTGATATTGTAAACCCTCTTATGGTCATGCGAGCCACCTGAGCACTTCTATCAAGATAAGCGCGACAAAGGTTCCGATGACATAACCCATTGTCGCCATGATAACACCGACTCCGACAAGACTCTGTGCATAAGCAGCAGAAAGAATGGGCGCAGAGGCTATACCACCCACATTGGCCAGTGAGGCGACGGAGATACTGAAGAGATCGAGTCTAAAGAGCTTGGCAGCCAGGAGCATCAAAAGAGCGTGAACAAACAAGATACTCATGCCCATAAGCAGATATACAAGTAGTCCGGTGTCAAATTGGACATTGGCGCGTGAGGCGATCAGGGCGATCAAAAGATAGAGCATCGAATTAGCCGTTGATTGAAGGCCTCTGATCTTTGCTAGGGGACTAAAAGAGAAGGCTATGCCACTTAGCGTCGCCAGGATGACTGACCAGGTAGTCTCAGATCCAAACAAAAGATCAGACAAGAAGATACCGGCGACTTGCGATAGCAAAGAAACAACCATAGCCGAAAGGAGCAACCAGATATAAGCCTTATAGGAGAAGTGTAGGGAACACCGCTCTTCTATGACAATGTCTTCCACTGGGTCAGATGCCTTTGTATAGTTATTGAACCTTGTAGCATAGGGGACAAGTAAAAGAAGAATCATGACCCACAGACTGTAATCGACAGAGTCTATGAGCATGATGATACCCACAGCACTCTCACTGCTGTCAAGTAGAGAAGAGACTGCAAGCATATTGGCTGTTCCTCCCATCCATGAACCTGCCAATGGTGCCAAGACAGAGATATCCGAGGCGGAGAGTCCAAAAAGAACAAAACACAGGACAAAGGCGATGAACAAGGTGGAACTGGCTAAAACGAAGGTGAGCAACATCTTTGGTCCCAGCTTTAAAAGAGAAGAGACCTTGTTGGGAAGCAACATAAGAAAGAGCATCGCGGGGAGGAGATTGCCTTTTAACGTCAGGTAGCTTTGTGTAAGAGCCTCATTCTTGTCAAAGAGCCCCCAAGAGCTTAAGAGCATAATACTCATATATAAAAGAACAACAGGTGGCAGATACTGTAGCAGTTGATATCTCTGCTTAGACAGGAACAGTGCAAGTGCGGCAATGAGGCCGAGGAGTAAAAGATACACAGAGGGATGAGATATCAAGGTCTGCCCTCTGCTGCACTTTTAAGTTCTGGAAAGTGTGAGCGCAGCTTGTGCATAAACTCGTCTCCCGGGTCATGTTTTAGTGTCCTGTAGGTGTTGTCCTTCTCGAGCCAAAGTGAGTGATCTGTGAAATCTGTGTATTCATGATGGCCGATGAGGTATTCAAGTGTTGAGTATTTCTCCTTTAGATGCGCGATCAATTCTATGTTGGATTGGAGCTGTGCAGTGGTCAGGTTGTCTTTATCGTTCTGTCCTCCCACGTTCTCAATACCGATGGAATAATAATTAAGGCCAATGACATGCCTTGCCATCATTGTCTCATCCATCAGTCTGTAAATACACCCATCTCTGTCGATGAGAAAGTGTGCCGAGACATTCAAAGGCGAGGCATCTTTAATATCGGGTCTGCTCGAAGCTATGGTCGGTTTTGTAAAACATCGTATTGATTTGTTTAGATCATTAATTGTCGTCCAGTGGATGACGATGATACGCGGAGTGATATTGATGTCTTTGACATCGAGTTCATAATGCTCTTGGATATAGTCCTGGGTAAGGTCTATTCGATGTTCGTTAAAGATGATAGGCTTGTCGATGATAGAGATCGCATAAAGATCAAAGTTTAATAGTATACAAAGTAAAAGTCTCATGCCGTTCCCTTTATGATGATCTTGGTGATCTCGCTTGGTGCCATGACACGGATAGGCGGTCCCCAGTACCCCGCACCACGGCTGACAAATATCTTCTGTTTGTCCGTATGCTCGTATAGGCCGGCCAGGTAGGGCTGATCCACCATGACCAAAAGACCAAAGGGAAATATCTGGCCACCATGCGTGTGCCCGCTGAGCATAAGATCGCAGGGTCTACCTTGAAGTCTCAAGATGCTCTTAGGCTGATGGGCGAGGACGATAGTCGAAATGCTTGAATCGATCCCTTTATACGCCTTTTCTATGTCCATGGGATGCTCTCCAATGCGCTCACCCATGACGTCAGTCATCCCGATGAGGTTAAAGCGGCTCCCCTTTGTATCGATCTGTATGTTCTCATTTAACAAGACAGTGATACCAAGACTTCTTGCATAGCTGATGATCGCATCGGCACCATGGAAGTATTCGTGATTTCCCAAAATAAAGTAGCATGCACAAGAGATCTCTCTCAAGGGTGAGAGGTCATCTTTGATGCTGTTGATATCGTGATCGACCAAGTCTCCTGTGATGACGACGATATCCGGGTTTTGTTCATTGACCCTGCGTACTAGATCTTTGACAAACTCCTTTTGGATCGTCCTTCCGACATGGATGTCACTGAGCTGCATCACTACGTATCCTTCTTGAGAAAACCCGGGGATAGTGATGTTGATAGTATTTAATATTGGTTTTGACAGACCGCCTTTTAAGCCCTTGAATAAGTAGCTCAGTGCTAAAATCAGCATGGTCGTATCAAAGGCTATCTTTATAAACTTTCGACGGCTTTCTTGATAAGGGACTCGCCTAAACACAGAGAGGTTTAGGTCATAGATAAGGGCCACAATAAAGAGAAGGAATGTGACACCGACGGAGGCAGATAGAATAAAGTATAGAAGGGGACCCTGCTTTAAAACACGCATCATGGCTTCCATGACAAAAAGTATTTCACCCAACATGAGAACAGAAGGTATTACAAAGGCGTATCGGTTAAACGGAGGGTGCAGCCTTTTAAAAAACCGCCTGTAAACATACAGGTTTAACAGTCCCATCAGTCCGATGAACGCCAAAAAGAAGAGAGAAAACTTCATAATAAGCTATACCCGATCTCTTCGTGTTTTAAAAAATCAGTGAACTTTTTAAAATAGAGGTCTAGTAGTTCTTCGTTCTCACTGCTAAGGCTGAACTCAACTTTGGGGTTGCCGTTATTCATCATGGGCAGGGAAGAAAGATCTATATCAGGGGGTAGATCAAACATCAAATGCTGGATCTTTCCTTCTCCACATCTGGCCAAGAATCCCTTCGTATATTTCTTTGTTGGTTCAGGAAGATAGCTTGAGAGTATGGTGTCTATCATGGGTTGTGCCATCTCGGGAAAGCCAGGCATAAAGAAAAAACGCTCTTGCAGCTGAAAGCCAGACATATTGTTAACAGGATTAAAAAGAAGCTCCGCTTCCTTGGGAAGGTCTGACATCTTAATCGGATGGGGATAGGCCCGCTCACCCAGTCTAGCAATGATGTCTTTTTCAAATTGCGGGTGGCGGTAGAGCTTTTTGTCTGAAAAGACATCGGCACTTATCTGACGCGTGAGGTCATCAGGAGTCGAACCGATGCCTCCAAAGCTAAACATCATCGATACAGGGTCGTTCTTGATGATCTCATACACCTGGGTAATAAGCTGCTTGTCGTCTTTGACAAGAAAGGATGCAAAGAGCTTAAACCCCTTTGCTTTTAGGGCCTTAGAAAGGTAGTCAAAATGTTTGTCTTCGCGGCGGCGATCAAGTATCTCACTCCCGATGATAACAGCATAAATATTTGGCTCTCTGATCACAAGAACTTCCCCTCTTTGGCATCTATGAAAATCATTATAACATCTGTAGCACAAAAAGATTTTCATAATACACGCTTAAGTGGAATATTAAAAAGAAATTTCAATATTCAAAAAAGTTAAAAAATGTTTGAATAGTGATATAAATGAGATACAATATAACAAATGCCTTAGAATTTAACCAAAAAGGTTGGATATGTTTGGATGTGAGAATTTATCAGAGCTTGTTGATTATATTGAAAAAGAGATCGACAATGACACTTTTCTTAATCACCTTGAAGGGGGAGAGTGGAAATGCATCTCATCAAAGGAATTTGTCCGCTTGGTGCGTGTTTTTGCACATGCTTTCCAGAGTAAAGGAATAAAACAGGGTACAAGTGTGGCCATTATCTCTGAGTCCTCTCCCTTTTGGTTGATAACGGATTATGCTCTACAGTTGCTTGGTGCTGTCTCTGTTCCCATCTTCGCCAACATCTCTTCTGAAAACCTTAGTTATGAACTTAAAGATGCTCAGATCGAGTATGCGTTTATAGCTTCTCAGGACAAGTATGATCAAATCGCTTCACATCTACAGAAGATGAAGCTTGTTCTGGTCAAAGAGATCAACGCCGAAGGTGGGAATATCGTGCACTGGGAATCTTTTGCGGGCACAGACACCTCTTATGACAAGCCGCATATATCTCCTGATGATCTGGCCACTATCATTTATACAAGTGGCTCTACCGGTGTGCCAAAAGGCGTTGAGCTTTCACATAAGAATTTGATCACGCAGATAAAAGACACCAGGCATTGCTTTCAAATGCAAAGTGGTTTCAAAGTACTCAGTTTTCTCCCTTTGGCCCATATCTTTGAACGTATGGTCATGAGTTACTATCTGAGTTCAGGAATATCCATATATTTTGCTGATGACGTCAAGCATGTCGCTGATCTGCTTAAAGAGATAAGGCCTAATGTGATGACAGTGGTTCCACGTCTCTTAGACAAGATCTATATCAAGATGCATGAAAATGCCAAGAGTGCAAAAGGGATCAAGTTTCTTATCGCCGCTGCTGCATTTTACAGGGCTAATCAAAAAGACCCTAATAGCGACAAAGAGACCTTTATAGACAGGATCTTCGCAAAGTTAGTGTACTCAAAGCTGCTGGATGCCTTGGGTGGAGAACTAAGATATCTCATCAGTGGAGGGGCTCCCTTGTCGATGTCCGTGTACAGGTTCTTCCATAATATAGGAGTACCACTATACCAAGGATATGGGCTGACTGAGACCTCTCCCGTTATCTGCGTCAATGCGCCGGGTGCACATAGGGTAGGGACCTGTGGCAAAACCTTTGAACATGTCGAGGTCAGGTTGGATGAGGACTCTGAACTGCTTATGAGAGGAGACAGTATGATGCTGGGGTATCACAAACAGCCTCTTAAGACAAAAGAGACCATTGATGAAGAGGGGTGGCTTCATACGGGTGACCTTGCCACAATCGATGAAGATGGCTACATCACTATACTGAGTCGAAAGAAGGAACTGTTTAAAACCTCCACTGGAAAATATGTCTCAGCCATCGCCATAGAACAACAGATCACAGCAAACAAGTGGATCGACTATGCGGTTGTCATTGCCGATGGCAGGCCGTTTGTCACTGCGCTTGTATTTATGGATGAGGTGTTGCTGGAAGCATTTGCCACATCAAAGGGACTGGCGGAGCTGAGCTTTGAAGAACTGGTCCAGCACAAGAAAATACAAGCCATCGTCCTAAACATAATCAAAAACACAAATAACAAGCTTAATCATTGGGAACAGATACAAAAGTTTCACATTGTTCCGGACAGAGTAAGTATAGAAAGCGGTGTCCTAACGCCGTCTATGAAGGTGTCTCGACAAAAAGTCGAAGCAATCTACAAGCATGAGATAGAAAACTTTTACAGGAGTGAATCATGAAGGAGCGTATCGCTATTATAGATGGACTGCGTACCCCGATCGCGAAAGCAGGTGGCAAGTTCAAAGATATTCAGGCTGAGAGTCTGGGTGCACACATCGTGCAGGAGCTGGCGTTAAGGGTCGGCATACCTTTTGAGCAGTATGATGAGGTCATCATGGGTAATGTCTCTCAGCCCGGGCATGCCGCCAATGTGGCTAGAGTAATCGCCTTAGAGGCTGGTTTTCCCGATTCGACGATTGCCTACACGGTGCATAGAAACTGTGCTTCAGGGATGGAGTCTATCACGTCTGCAGCGGCTAAGATCATTGCGGGTGACGGTGAAATATTTCTTTGCGGAGGGGTGGAGTCGATGAGTAATATCCCTCTCATGTACAGTGACAAGATGAAAGATCTGTTCGAGGCATTGTTTAAATCCAAGACGATCTCAGAAAAGATTTATACGCTCACGCATTTTAGACCCCGCTACCTTAAGCCTATAGTAGGTCTTATGCAGGGGCTGACGGATCCAGTCAGTGGGTTGATGATGGGCTCAACTGCTGAGGTTTTGGCACAGGACTTTGGAATTAGCAGGGATGAACAGGACCAGTTTGCTCTAGAGAGTCATAAAAAGGCTGAGGCTGCGATCAAAGCCGGAAGGTTCAAAGAAGAGATATCGCCCCTGGTCTATGATACAAAGGAAGGAAAGATCATGGAAGATGATGATGGAGTTCGCTTTGGACAGAACATGAAGGCCCTAGGAAAGCTTCGTCCATTCTTTGACAGAAAAAACGGAACAGTCACTGCCGGCAACTCTTCTCAGGTCTCAGATGCTGCCGCTGCCGTCGTATTGATGAGTGAAAGTAAGGCAAAGCAGATGGGACTGGAGCCTTTGGGTTATCTGAGTCACTATGCCTATGCTGGACTGGAGCCGAAACGTATGGGGATGGGACCCTCGTATGCAACGGCAAAAGTGTTCAGCAAGTCCAAGTTGAGTCTTAAGGATATTGACCTGATCGAGATGAACGAGGCATTCGCGGTGCAGGCACTAGCCAATGTGATCGCTTTTGACTCGAAAGCCTATGCCAAAGAACACCTGGGAAGAAACACAGCTCTGGGAAGCATTGATATGACAACGTTTAATGTCAATGGTGGTGCCGTTGCTTTGGGGCATCCTGTTGGGATGACAGGGACACGCTTGGTGATCCATACTTTGAAAGAGCTGCGCCGCAGAGACAAGAATAGAGGCTTGGCTACCTTGTGTATCGGCGGTGGTCAAGGTGCATCATTGATTTTGGAGGTGGAGTGATGAAAGCATTTGATTTTAATATAGATAATGACGGTATTGCGACGCTTAGTTTTGACCTGGAAGACTCAAACGTCAACGTCCTCTCTTCTGAAGTGCTTAAGAGTCTGGACTCAAAGATCCAAGAGCTAAAAGTTTCTAAAGATATAAAACTGTTACAGATCACTTCCGCCAAGGACGGTATCTTTATCGCCGGTGCAGATATTTCTGAGATAGAAGATCTTCGAGATGAGGAAGAGGCGTATAATAAAGTTCGCGAAGGGCAAAAGATATTGAGTGGGATATCAGTGCTTCCTTTTCCTACTTTGGCTGTCATAGACGGAGCATGTCTGGGCGGTGGTCTTGAATTGGCCCTGTGTTGTGATTATCGTCTATGTACTGAAAATGCAAAGACAAAAATCGGTTTGCCTGAGGTCAACCTTGGTGTTTTGCCTGGTTTCGGTGGGACTCAGCGTTTAAAACGTCTTACAGGATTGTCCAAGGCGCTTGAGCTGATTCTTGGGGGGAAGATCTTAAATGGCAAAAAAGCTGAAAAACTTGGGGTCGGGATGCCTGTGTTCCTCAGGGATATTTGGAGTTCAAGCAGAAAAGCTTTATTGAATTGATCCTAAACAGTCCGCACAAGATTTTGGAAAAACGGCAAAAAGGTTCTTTTATGGACCGCTATCTGCCTCAACTGGTCTTCTCTTATGCACGAAAGGACGTCCTGGCAAAGACGAAGAACAAATATCCGGCGGCGATAGCCGTCTTGGACCTCCTGGAAAAGACGCAACACAAAGCAGTGGATGAAGGCCTTGAGTTTGAGGCCAGAGCTTTTGCAAAGCTGGCAATCACTGATATCAGTAAAAACCTGATAGGACTTTTTTATACTTCTGAAGCGTTGAAGAAAGAAAAAGGCGTGAAGCGTAAGGTCAATCCGATACCTATCAACATGCTGAATGTCATCGGTGCCGGGGTGATGGGATCAGGGATCGTATTTCAGTTCTCAAAGATAGACAAACTTGTGCGGATGAAGCTCCGCCACTATGAACATGCCGCTGAAGCACTTGCCCGTGTTCAAAAGGTATATGATGCAATCCTAAAGCGTCATCGATTGACAGCTTCGGAAGTCAAAATAAAGATGGGGCACATCACCTATACGACCGAATTCAATGGCTTTAACAATTGTGACCTGGCTCTTGAGGCCATCGTAGAAGATACTCAGGCAAAACAAGAGCTTTATGCACAGCTGGAAGAGGTCATGGACGACAAGGCTATTATCGCTTCAAACACCTCTTCGCTTTCTATCACTATGCTGAGCGAAAAGATGAAGCACCCCGAGCGTTTTATAGGAATGCATTTTTTCAATCCTGTTCCTCGTATGCCGCTTGTCGAGATAATCCCTGGTAAAAAGACATCAGATAAGAGCATCGCGACGGTTGTCTCGCTTGCAAAAGAGGCTGGAAAGACACCTATTGTCGTGGGTGACTGCGCAGGTTTCCTGGTTAACCGTATTCTTCTACCGTATATCAATGAAGCGGTAAGAATGTTTGAAGAGGGTGCTGACTTTGAGCGGATAGATAAGCTGATTTTGGACTTCGGTATGCCTATGGGTCCCTTTGTCCTAGCGGATGAAGTAGGATTGGATGTCGGATACAAGGTCGCAAAGGTCTTAGAAGATGCCTATGGGGAACGTATGAAGGTCTCGGGTATCCTTGACAGAGTCTATCAGCAGATGCAGCTGCTGGGTAAAAAATCGGGAAAAGGTTTCTATATCCATACCGGTAAGAAGCGAGTTGCCAACACCGCAGTCAAAGACCTTGTCTTTTCAAAGCAGCGCTTTGATGAAAAAGAGGTCATCGACAGAGCTGTTCTGATCATGATAAACGAGGCCGCGATGTGTCTGCAAGAGGGGATTGTGGACAATGCTCAATATCTTGACATGGCAATGGTCATGGGTACGGGGTTCCCGCCTTTTAGAGGGGGATTGCTACGATATGCCGATTCAATCGGTATAGAAGGTGTCGTGATCACCTTAAAATCATTGGCTAAGAACCACGGTGTCAGGTTTGAGCCAGCCAAGCTTTTAACAGACATGGCCAAGAACAAAAAGACATTTTACTAAGGAGCATAGCATGGAATATATAACAGTAGGTTTGTTGATTGTACTGATTGCCTTGTGGTTTACTGGTACAAAAGCGATATATTGGGCTGGTGTATTGGCAGCAGCCATCTTTTTTGGATGTGAACCGGGCTTGCTCTTTTGGATCATCTACATTCCGATCAATATCATAGTGTTGATACCTGAGATACGAAAAGAACTTATCAGCCGTCATCTTGTAGGGCTGATAAACAAACTCCACTTGATGCCTCGTATTTCAGAGACAGAGAAAATTGCCTTGCGTGCAGGGACGATCTGGGTCGATGGGGAGTTTTTCAGCGGAAAACCGGACTTTACCAAGATATTCAATGAGACTTATCCCTCTCTTACAAAAGAAGAACAGGAATTCCTGGACAATGAGGTCAACACGGTGTGTGAGATGACGGATGATTGGGAAGTGTTTAAAGAACGTGATCTTTCCGAAGAGGTATGGAAATATCTTAAAGAGAAGAGGTTCTTTGGGATGATTATCCCAAAATCATACGGTGGCCTGGGCTTTTCGGCTCTTGGGCACAGTGCAGTCATCCAAAAGATGGCTTCGCATTCTCAAGTCCTTGCGATCACGACTATGGTTCCCAATTCACTTGGCCCGGCCGAA
Organism: Sulfurimonadaceae bacterium; assembly: GCA_041562655.1. Lineage (GTDB taxonomy): Bacteria > Campylobacterota > Campylobacteria > Campylobacterales > Sulfurimonadaceae. The sequence goes on along the minus strand of JBFEXN010000010.1, from coordinate 5,026 downwards.
CTGCTTATGCATTATGGGACAACGGCTCAGAAGGAACACTATTTGCCACGTTTGGCAGATGGTACGGATATCCCGTGTTTTGCTTTGACAGAACCTCTTGCCGGTTCTGATGCGACGTCGATCCGTTCATACGGTGAAGTCTTTGAAGATGCTTCAGGGAACGTGAAGATACGCCTTCAATTTGATAAACGTTATATTACACTGGGATCTGTGGCTACCGTCATCGGTTTGGCTTTTGTCTTAAAAGATACAAATGAAGTCCTGGGCAGAGGTGTTGACCTGGGAATATGTTGTGCTTTGGTCGATGCGAAGAGCAAGGGAGTCGTTCAGGGACGTCGTCACGATCCGTTAAACGTACCTTTCATCAACTCACCTATCAACGGAAAGGATGTCGAGATCACCATCGATGATATCATCGGCGGTGAAAAAGGTATTGGGAAGGGATGGATGATGCTGATGGAGTCTCTGGCTGTCGGACGCGGAATCTCCCTGCCTTCAACAAGTACAGGTGGTACGAAACTCAGCGCTCGTGTGGCGGGTGCCTACGCCGAAGTACGTGAACAGTTTGGGTTGTCTATCGGAAAGTTTGAAGGTATTGAGATCGAACTGGCAAAGATCGCTGCGTTTACCTATATGATGGATGCTTCAAGAAAATTCACAATCGGCGCGATCGATGAGGGTAAAAAACCAGCCGTCATCAATGCTGTTATGAAATACCACTCTACAGAGAAGTTTAGAGAAGTGATCAATAGGGCCATGGATATACTAGGGGGTGCTGCTATTTCACTTGGACCGAAGAACCTGTTGGGGCATGCCTATTTCGGAGCACCTGTTGCCATTACGGTGGAAGGTGCTAATATTATGACCCGCACACTTATTCAGTTTGGTCAAGGGGTCATTCGTTGCCATCCATACGCTTACAAAGAGATAGAAGCTTTGCAGGAGAGTAATGTCAAAGAGTTTGATGAGAACTTTTTCAAGCATATCGGCTTTACCTTGAGAAATATGGTCAGGATGATCTTATTGAGTCTTAGTCGTGGCTATCTTCACTTTTCCTCACGCTCATCCCTGATTGCCAAGTATGAGAGAAAACTGGCCTGGAGTTCCGCGACATTTGCCTTTTTGACAGATTTTGTCATGGGGTATTATGGCGGAAGTCTCAAACAGAAAGAGAAAGTAACGGCACGTTTTGGTGATGTCCTTTCATGGATGTATCTATTGAGTGCCACTTTGAAGCGTTATGAGGCCGAAGGAGAACGAGCTGAAGACATGATATATGTAAGATGGCTCGGTGATTATGCCCTGCACGAGATACAAAACGCTTTTGAAGAGATCAGTAATAATATCGACCGTTCCGTTGTCGGTCTTCTCTTCGCCTATCCGATAGCATGTTACATGCGTTTAAATGCCTTGTCCAAAGCACCTAATGATCTTTATTCCAAAGAACTTGCACGTAAGATATTGATGGACGGCAATGATAGGGAACATCTAACAGAAGGGATCTATATACCTAAAGATGAGACATCTGCCCTTGGAAGACTAGAACATGCCTTCAAACTCTCGAGAAAGGCAGATAGTATAGCTGCCAAGGTAAAGAAAGAGGTAAAAGCAGGTAGACTGCCTAAGAGCACAAGCCTCTATGAGGATGCTTTGGCCGCAGGCATTATCAATGAGGAAGAACATAGACTGATGGATGAGGCGAAACGTGTCAAGGAAGAGACCATAGCCGTTGATGAGTTTGATCTTAACGATTATATGAAAAGAAAGTAGTGTGAACTGAGGTAAAGATGGGAAATATATTTTACAGTTCAAGCACCTATCTTGTCAGGATGCTTGAGTCTGTGTTGGAAACCAATATATATGTCCATGGTGAGGAACACCTTCTTCATGACACTCCTACACTTTTTGTCGCTAACCATTTCACGCGTTTTGAGACTTTCGTTATGCCTTCCGTTATCTCATCTCACTCACAGATGGTTGTACGCTCTTTGGCTGATCACTCTATCTTCGTCGGATACCTTGGAAAGTATTTGGAGAGAGTCGGTACACTTTCAACGCAGCACGAACACAGAAACGAGATCATCTTGGGTGACCTGATGACCGGACGTGAAAACTGGATCATCTATCCTGAAGGAGCGATGGTAAAAAATAAAAAGATCTGTCTGGATGCAGGCTTTGTTCTAGACTTTCTCGACGGAAGGGAAAGGATGCATACGGGCTCCGCTGTATTGGCGATGAAGGCAGAACTGCTTAAGCAAGAGTATAAAGAAGCTCAACAGGCGGGTGATGTGATAAAGGTTCGCAGTATGCGTGAAAAGTATTTCATCGATGCGAATGAACATGTCGCGTACAAAAACACCGTTGTCATTCCTGTAAACATAACCTATGTGCCTATCCGTCCCGGAGTCAATCCTTTGATGAGCATAGGAGACAAGTTTGTGGACCATATCGATGATCGGATCAAGGAAGAACTTGAGATCGAAGGCAATATCCTTCTTGATTCTGAAATGCACATACACTTTGACAAACCTATCGACATTGCCGAGTATCTTTATCACCTCAAAGAGGATATGCTTGAATCTTGTCCTATCGTGGGAGATGGAGACCTTATAGGCGCATGCAGGCATGATTTGACAACGCAGTTTATGCATGCGATCTATAAAAACGTGTTGATAAACTTTGATCATATCTTTGCGCTGGTATTGGAATGTTATAAAGAAGAGTTTATCGGTTCTCACGAGCTCAAACGGGCGATATTCTTGGCGGCAAAAGATGTCATACAATTAAAACAGTTCCATGTTCATCATAGTATTACAGATGAGTTGTATAAGCTGCTTATTGACGAGTGCGATCCCTGGTATGACAGCAGTCTTAATCTGGCACTGGATCAAAAGGTTTTGACAAAGGTGAAAGATGAACTCTATAGGATCAATAGGGATGTCTTTGAGGATGAACATGAATTCCACACGATTCGTATTAAAAACACACTGCGGGTTGTCTTGAATGAGATTGCTTTGTTCCCGGAACTGTCTCAAAGTGTCAAGGATAACCTATATAAAAGTTCTCACGAAATCAAGAAAGAGATTTTTCATGTCATCCACCAGCGAGACAGAGACGACTATATAAAGACCTATAACAGGTTCTATTCTGCTACGCTTTCCAAGCCAAAAGAGATAGGTATGCCCTTTGTCTTGTTCAACCCCGAGTTTAGAGTCGGTGTTGTCCTGTCCCATGGTTATAAATCATCGCCTTCAGAGGTCAGAAAACTGGCGCATTATTTGCATGAAAAACAGATAAACGTCTATGCGGTCAGGCTTGAGGGACATGGAACGGTGAGTGAAGATCTCAGAGACAGGACATGGGAAGAGTGGTATGACAGTTTTAACCGTGGCTTTGCAGCAATGCGCCAAGTCAGCAAGAAATTGTATCTGGTGGGCTTTTCAACAGGTGGATTACTGGCGATGATGGCGGCATCGAGAAAGTCCAACAAGATCGATGGACTGGTTGTCATCAATGCGGCTCTTGAACTGCAAGATATTCGTATCCATTATCTCGTCCCGACACTGAACAAGATCAATGACTTCTTGTCTCTCTTCAATGCGGACATGGAATATATTGATGTTGAGGCAGAGTTCCCGGCGTTCAATTACGAACGCACCTATATCAAGTCGCTTGAGCAGTTGCGTCTACTGATGGAAAAATGTCGGATGATCCTTTCTTCCATCACAGTACCGACCTTGATACTTCAAGCAGATGAAGACCCTGTTGTCAAACCTGAAAGTGCAGATAAGATATTGGAAAAGATAAGCTCGGGTGACAAGTCCTTAGAAAAGTTCAGTTTTTCACGCCACGTCATCATCTCAGGAGAGGGGAATGAAAAGGTCTTTGAAGCGGTCTACAGCTTTATACAGAGACTTTTGAATGGAAGTAAGTAAAGGGAATGTCTGTGACGCGTTAGCAATGTTAGCAAGCGACACATCGATCAGCTATCGCTGACCATCTTTGTGATGATGTAATGCTGAAGATCTTTGTTTGCAATACCACTTTCTAGGGCTTGTGAATATATTTTGGATACGTTCTGAGTGTTCTTTGCATAGTCAAAATGGGGAAAGTGGTTTTTCCATGCTTCTGTTATGATCTTCTTAGAGACCAGTTCTATAAGCCAGGCTTTAAAGAGGGCAAAAGTCGAAAAGAATAGTACGGTAAAAACGATGGATGATAAGATCAGTGCATGACAGTCGATCTTTGCAAGAATGGTGTGAAAAATCAACGACGGCGGTGTCAGTATCAATAACCACAGGATAAAGAAAACAAGATAGATGCGACCAAGACGAACACGAAATCCTTTCATATTGTATTCAAGGTTCATCCCGTCATTGTAGATTTTATTGGCATGGAGTAGTTCTTTGAAGAGCATTGGCTGCTCAGAGACCTTAAAAGTAAAAGGCAGAATCTTGCTTTGTGTAAATGTTTTAATTGCTTCCTTGGCGCTTGCGATCAGGCTCATGTCGTTCTTCTTATGGTTAATTTTGTCATGTATTATACCAATTTGTAAAGCGGTTTAGTGTATGATTTCAAAAATAAAACTACAAGGGTTATTATGGCAGTAGCAAGTGCACGTCACATCTTAGTCGACAGTGAAGAAAAATGTTTAGCGTTAAAAGCAGAGATAGAAGCCGGAGCTGATTTTGCAACAGTAGCGATGCAGAACTCATCATGTCCATCAAAGAACAACGGTGGTGAACTGGGTGAGTTTACTCCAGGACAGATGGTCCCGGAATTCGACAAGGTCTGTTTCAATGAAGCGGTGAATGTCCTTCATGTCGTTAAGACAGATTTTGGTTACCACATCGTCGAAGTGACAAGCCGTTCAGACAAACCGACACCGAAAGTTACTGCGAGTGCACGTCACATCCTAGTTGACAGTGAAGAAGAATGTTTAGCATTAAAAGCAGAGATAGAAGCCGGAGCTGATTTCGCGACGGTAGCGATGGAAAACTCGGCCTGCCCATCAAAGAACAACGGT
>JBFEXN010000009.1:0-20116 GCA_041562655.1 Sulfurimonadaceae bacterium | reverse complement strand
CCCATCTCTGTCACAATGTCCAAAACTTTTTGAGAATGGACAAACTCAGCTACTACAGGAATGTCCATCTTTTTTGAAAACTCTATGATTGACTCGACGATGACCTTATGTTTGATATTCTCGTTTATGTCTTTGATAAAGCCTCCATCGATCTTCAATAAAGAGATAGGAAGATTGACTAACTGACCAAAGTTTGAACATTCACTACCAAAGTCATCAATTATGATTGCCAGACCCTTATTCGCTAGGCTTACAATATTCCTTTTGATAGTGTCATTGTTCATAATACTTTTCTGCTCTAGTATCTCAAGCCCTATCTGCGCTGGATCAACTGCATACTTTGTCATGGTCTCATCGATAAAGGACAAAAGATCCGGTTCTTGAAGGTCCAAGTCAGTCATATTGATCGTAAACTGACCCTTGAACTCTTTACTCTTTTTACAGGCCAATTCAAACATGATTTTAAAGATTGCATAGAGTTGACCACTTGTTCTTGCACACTCTAAAAATTCAAATGCGCCTATCACCTGATCTTCAAACAGCATACGGACCAAACACTCGTACTTGACAATTTTTCCTGTCCTGATATCAAAGATAGGTTGAAAGTAACCCACCAGCCTCTCTTCTTCCAAGGCTTCTCGTATACGTTTCGTCCAAATCGAATTATATTTGATCGTTTTAATGATCTTAATATCTTTAGAGTACTTGCTAATACGGTTTTTACCGTGTGATCGTGCTTCCTTAAGAGCAAACTCCGCTTTTTGAATGAGATTACCCTCTTCATGCATGACCAATCCCATCGTCACACTTAAGCGGTTTTCAACTCCACTTAGTAAAAAGCTCATCTTATTAATCTCACTCTGGATACAGACCAGTCTCTCTTCACTCATCGCCCCGTTCACACTCAGAAGACCAAAGGTATCTCCTTCAAGGTGAAACACGTCCATCCCATCCGAATACATATTGACCAAAAAAGCAGCCATCTGCTTGAGAAGTTCGTCTCCGACTTCAAAACCCTGCGTCTCATTGATCGTACTGAAGTTGTCGATATTAATAAGTACAAGATCTTTTGCACCGCCCGTATCAAGTGCTTCATTTAACTTTTGTCGATTAGGGAGTCTTGTGAGAGGATGTGTCGTCATCTGTCGATATACATGTTCATACTTATTCGAAAGTTCTATAAGCTGTGTATATTGTTTGATAGAAGAGCGGATGACGGTGTAAAGCTTATCTACTGTAAGTTCGGTCTTCTCTTTATAGTCATTGATATCATACCGATCGATGACCTCACGCTCGGGGACCTCATGTGGCTGTCCTGTACGGATCACAAGACGTATAAAACTGTTTTTGAGATCATTACGGATATAGTCGACAAGGTCTAAACCCGCACTTGGTGTTTCCATGATCACATCGATTAAGGCTATCGCAATATCATCATGCTCTTCTAATCTCTGCTTTGCTTCTTCGCCACTCAGTGCAAATATCAGCTCCAACCGACGGTTATCAAGAGTGACATGTTTCAGTGCACTTCGTGTTATATCGTGAATCGATTTTTCATCATCGACCACTAGTATCTTCCATGTCTTGTGCGAAAGTTCTTTCTCTTTTTTCTCTTCAGCAAACTGGAACAAGTCACTCATCGGATACCTTTGTAAGCTATAACAAAACTTAATATTTACATAGATTAACAGCTAACGAATTAAAGAGATATTAATTTAAAACAGAACGTATAATAATTATATCTAGTCTAAAGCTGTGTAACGATTATGCCGTCGGAAGTTTGTCCAGAACTGCTTCTATACGGTTAAGCGTCTCATCCCTACCGATGATTGCCATGACTTCATCCAGTCCAGGACCGGAAAGTTTGCCCAACAGGGCTATTCTTAAAGGCTGACCGATCTTTCCAAACCCAACTTCTAGCTCAGTGATGGTCTCTTCCATGACCTTGTGATAATCAACAGGAAGATGAAGTTCTTCCGCACTGTTTAGCTTTTCAGCAAAACGTTTGAGCACTTCATCCGCATTTCCTTTGAATGCCTTTTGCATCCCTTTTTCATCATATTCGCTCGGTGCTCTCAAGACTTCTTTGACTAATCCGGCCATCTCTTTTAAGGTCTTTACACGCTCCTTGACGGCATCAAGGAGGATCTCTTTTTTATCATGGCTGGTCAAGACGATATCATAGGCTTCTAAGGCTTCTGCCAATTCTGAGTTTTCCATATTCTTGATATAGTGGGCATTCAGCCAATCCAATTTTTCAGGGTTGTAAATCGATGCTGACTTATTAATGTCTTTTGGATCGAACAACTCAAGCATCTCTTCCATCGAAAAGATCTCCTGGTCTCCATGAGACCATCCAAGACGTACCAAAAAGTTCAGTAATGCCTCAGATGTATATCCCATCTCCTTGTACATCATAACGTCCGTCGCACCATCACGCTTTGAAAGTTTTTTACCGTTTGAATTGTGGATCATCGGTACATGGTAAAACTTTGGAATATCAAACCCAAGAGCCTCATAAACGACCATCTGCTTCGGAGTATTTGAAAGATGATCATCCCCACGGATGACCTCATTGATGCCCATCAATGCATCATCTATCGCGACAACAAAGTTGTACGTCGGGCTCATGTCAGAGCGCGCGATGATAAAATCGTCTAGAATATCCTCGGCCTGAAAAGTGATATCACCCTTGATACCGTCATTGATGATGATCGCTCCGGTCTCTGGTGCCTTGATACGGATAACAGGTTCGACTCCCTCAGGCGGTGTCCCTGTAAAGTCTCTGTATGAGTTGTCATAGCGAGGGCGCTCTTTTCTTTGTGTCTGCCCTTCGCGGAGCGTATCAAGCTCATCTTTTGACATATAGCACTTATAGGCCTTTCCCTCATCCAAAAGCTGCTGAATATATTTCTTATAGATACTCATGCGCTGTGACTGATATGTGATCACACCGTCGTGTTCTAGACCGACCCACTCAAATGCATCAACGATTGCCTTGGCTGCCTCTTCATTGTTACGGCTCATGTCCGTGTCTTCAATACGAAGGACGAACTTACCGCCATTTTTCTTGGCCCATAGATAACTAAATAGAGCCGTTCTAAGCCCGCCGATGTGAAGATAGCCTGTTGGACTTGGTGCAAAACGTGTTACGATCATTATATTTCCCTGATTTATAGTGATGCCATTTTAGTTAATCCTTGGTTAAAAGATGGTAAAGTTCTCCACTTTATTATTACGGATTTTTATGAAACAATTTATTCTTTCTCTTCTATTTACTCCTATACTTTTTGCAGAGATTATCGGTGGAATCGCCGTTACTGTGGACGATGAGATCATTACACTTTATGAGATCAAAGAAGAGCAGGCTATTACTCAGTTAAATGTCAAACAAACGGTCGACCTGCTTATTCGAACCAAGCTCGAGATGATCGAAGCAAAAAACCGTAATATCAGTGTCAGTAATCTAGAGGTCCTTGACGAGCTTAAGAAGATGGCAGAACAGAACAACATGTCTCTGTCACAGTTCTACGAAGCGATGAACTCGGCACGCCATCTAAGCGAGTCACAAACTAAAACAAAGACAAAAGAGAAACTGCTCAAACAAAAACTCTTTGATGCTATTGCGATGTCTCAGATGGAAGAGGCAACGGAAGATGAGATAAAAGAGTATTATAACCTACACCTCGATGAGTACCAAACACCAAAGACGATCGATACCATGCTATATAGTAGTACGAATAAAGACGCTCTGCAACAAAAGATCGCCAACCCTATGATGAACCTTCCTGGTGTAAAAACACAGGCGCAGACGATTGAGGTAGCTAAGACAAACCCTAGATTGGCTCAACTTTTGGTAAAGACAAAAGTCGGAAACTTCACTCCTATCCTGCCACAGATGAATGGTGCAGGATATATGGCCTTTTACATCATCAAAAAGAACGAGCTGAACACACCTGCTCTTGAACTTATTCGTGACCAAATGCAAGCAAGTATCATGGACAAAAAACGTGAGCAGGTACTTTCTGAACATTTCCAGCGTATGCGTGTGAATGCCGATATCAAGGTCCTTCGACTACCTGAAGAGTAGTCCAAAGGCTATCATTTCTGGCAGTTTCACAACATCACTAAAAAACATACAACTCTCTAGACTTTATTTACTCTTTTCCTCAATTACTTATCCTTGAAACAATTGATCTTACACGTCTGTTTAGTGGTATATGTGAGCAGCTTATCCGATAAAGAAAGTTAGTGATTGTCAAATAAAAGAGAGTGATTTGGACTCCCCGAATTAACGGGAAGCATTGAAAGAGGAAGTCAGTCTATCCGTTATAACGTTCAAGATACTTCGTATCAAAGTTGTTAGAGATAAAGTCTTCGTTCTCCATCATCTTCTGATGGAATGCTACTGTTGTCTTGATCCCCGTGATCTTGAACTCTGAAAGTGCGCGGTGCATCTTTGCAATCGCCTTTTCACGGTTTTCATCATAGACGATCAGCTTCCCAATCATCGAATCATAAGTAGTCGGAACGATGTATCCAGCGTGTGCATGCGTATCAATACGGACATCTTTTCCACCCGGAGTCATCCAGTCACCGATCTTGCCTGGACAAGGAAGGAACTTGATTGGATCTTCGGCAGTGATACGACACTCTATTGAGTGCCCTTTAAGTACAATGCTGTCTTGAGACGGAAGTTTTTCACCTTCGGCTACACGGATCATCATCTCGATAAGGTCAAGACCCGATACCATCTCAGAAACAGTATGTTCGACTTGAAGACGTGTGTTCATCTCCATAAAGTAGAAGTCAAGGTTTGCATCAAGTAAAAACTCAAATGTACCCGCACCCTCATACTTGATATATTGTGTCGCACGTACAGCCGCAGCATGAAGTCTTTCACGGACTTCTGGTGTCAGGACGATCGCTGGTGACTCTTCAATAAGTTTTTGGTGACGTCTCTGCATAGAACAGTCACGTTCACCTACATGAAGAACATTTCCATGTGAATCCGCCATGATCTGAACTTCGATGTGGCGAGGATTCTTAATGAATTTTTCCATATAGATCGTGCCGTCACCAAAGGCTGTGATCGCTTCTGATTCAGCTGCTAGGAAAGCGTTCTCCAAATAAGACTCATCTTCGACAACACGCATACCGCGTCCGCCACCACCTTGAGCAGCTTTTAGGATAACCGGATACCCGACTTCTTTTGCGCGTTTTTTTGCATCAGCGATATCTGAAATAGCACCATCAGAACCCGGAACAACAGGAACATCAGCCTTGATCATCACATCCTTGGCTTTTGATTTGTCTGACATCAGCTGCATAACTTCAACAGTCGGCCCGATGAACTTGATCTTGTGGTGTGTACAGATCTCGACAAAATGCTGATTTTCAGAAAGAAAACCGTAACCAGGGAAGATCGCGTCACAATGCGTGACTTCTGCCGCTGCAATAACTGCAGGGATGTTCAAATAAGACTCAGAGCTTGGCCCAGGTCCGATACAGATCGCTGCATCCGCAAGCTCAAGATAGTGTGAACCCGCATCAGCAGTAGAATAGATCGCAACCGCTTCCTTACCCATCTCTTTAATCGTACGAATAGCACGAAGTGCAATTTCGCCGCGATTGGCGACTAAGATTCTTTTGATCTCAGCCATGATTACATTTTCTCTACTACGAATAGTGGCATATCATACTCAACCGGTTTGCCGTCTTCTACAAGGATTTTAAGAATCTTACAATCAAACTCAGCTTCTAGTTCATTCATGATTTTCATCGCTTCAAGGATCGCTAAAGGCTGACCTTTCTTAACGACATCACCCTCTTTAACGAAGGCAGGAGAGTCTGGAGATGGAGAAGCGTAATACGTTCCTACCATAGGAGACAAGATTTTATCACCGGCAATCTCTTCCGCTACTGGAGCTGCTGCCGTAACAGGAGCTGCTGCCGCTACTGGTGCAGCAGCCACTGCCACTGGTGCTGGTGCTGCAACTGCAGTTGCGATTGTTGCTTTTTCAAGCTCGATAGAGAAACCCTCTTTGTTGATTCTCAGTGTACTAAGGGTACTCTCATCGAACTCTTTCATTAATGATTTTATCTGTTTCATATCCATTGGATTATGTCTCCTAAAGCAAATTTTGTAAAAAATAGTGTGATATAATACCGAAAAAATAATTAAGTTTTTGTTATGGCAAAAAAGAAGGATGATTATGGGCTTAAAAGCAGACACGTGGATACGTGAAGAGGCGATCAAGAATGGGATGATTTCACCTTTTTGTGAAGATCAGGTTGGTAAAGGTGTCGTTAGTTACGGTCTAAGTTCATACGGTTATGATATCCGTGTAAGCAATGAGTTTAAGATCTTTACCAACCTTAATTCTACTGTCGTTGACCCTAAACATTTTGATGATGCGAATGTCGTAGACTTCGTCGGTGACATTTGTATCGTTCCTCCCAACTCGTTTGCCTTGGCAAGAACAGTGGAATATTTCAAAATCCCTCGTGACGTTTTGGCGATCTGCCTTGGAAAATCGACGTATGCACGCTGCGGTATCATCGTAAACGTCACCCCGTTTGAGCCGGAGTTTGAGGGCCATATCACCATTGAGATCTCAAACACCACTCCGCTTCCTGCAAAGATCTATGCCAATGAAGGTATTGCACAGGTTCTCTTCTTGCAAGGGGATGAAGTTTGTGAGACTTCCTACCGTGATAAAAGTGGTAAATATCAAGGACAAGAGGGGATTACACTGCCTCGTATTCTAGACAAGCACTAAGCTTATGAAATATAAGGTCTCTACTCCTGCGCTGGCTATCATCCTTGTCATTTTTGCAGGAGTCCTCTTTCCCGTCATCTTCAGTATGACGGACAGGCTACTTCGAACCGCTTTGAGTGATATGAATCCGACTCTTTTGACCGCAGCAAGTTTTACATGGCTTCTGTTCTTCTATTTTTATGGGATAAAATTTTCTATCGAATATATTATCAGGCAGTTTGAGATCAGTGAAAACCAAAAGCTCTTCAGATACAGCAATATAGGTTTTACTGCTATGAGTATGCTGTTTTATGCTTCTTTGATCTCACCTTCATGGTTTTCGAACATTGTGTGGGGAAGCTTTTACTTTATAACCATCGGCCTGTTTTATTGGTTAAGCTCAAAAGCCCTGCTTTCATCTTCCCAATAGATTCATCTTACGTCTGTGTTCATCTTATTTTTCTTCGGAGTTTCTCCTGAGAGAAAAGCAAGGATATACATATATCCCACACTATAGATCATGATACAAAAAGCGACAAAGCGCAGTATACCTGCTACCAAAACATTGTCTTCCAATAGATGTAACTGTGACAGTATAAAATGAAAATCATGAAGCGCATCTACCCCCAGAAATGACTTACTTGCCGGAAGATAAGGGCCCTGGTCAGCACTTAAAATATATGCGGCCGTATTGTGCAAGGAGATCCCCAGAAAAAAAAGGGCGATCAGAAAAATAAAAAACTCTCCTCTTCGCTTATAATAATAGCCGATCAAAAAGGGGAAAAGAAGTTGAAAAAGCGTACCGTTTGCCGCCGAGATAAATTCAGGACAGTGAAGGAGATAGCAGATCCCGTGACCACCTTCATGCACGATACCTAAAGTTTGATTGACAATAAAAAAATAGAGTGCGAATATTTGTTTCCCCAGACTATCTACGACAAACCTGCCTTCTTCATACGGAGCATATTTTGCAAACATTAAAAAAGAGAGCAGAAACAATATTGCGAGAAACTTTTTTGCCATGGGTGTCACTCGGTCACCCTGAACAGGATCCAATTCTTCTAAGTCCATGCCTCTCTTCCCTCTCCTTCTGTCATTGATACCAAGAAGCATCAGCTAGATCAGTTCAAGCACTTTTTCAGGGGGTCTTCCCAAAACTGCCTTATCACCTTTGATCACAATAGGACGTTCTATTAACTTTGGATGCTTGGCCATCGCTTCTATCAGCTTCTCCTCATCTGTCTCATCTTTCAGATCAAGAAGCTTATACTCATCTTCCTTTGTACGCATCAACTCACGCGCCGATAGCTTCAATTTTTTCAAGATATCCTTGATCTCTTCGACAGAGGGTGTCTTCTCAAGATATTTGATTACTTCAGGCTCTATACCCTCATCTTCCAAGAGCTCCATAGTCTGACGGGATTTCGAACAGCGTGGGTTGTGCCAAATCGTGTAAGTACTCATCATATTCTCCGATTGTTTAGAATTTAGTTTTCAAATTATACTAAGATAATCGCCTCATTATGAGTATTTCAAAATTTTTACATCTTATAGAATTATTTTTAGTTATATATTGTAAGATTAAGTATGTATAAAAATATTAAATCATTTGCAAAGATCGCCGAGTTCGGGCGAAAGCTTTTAGCACGTCCCTCGTTAGAACAAGCGATTCCTCTTATATCTTCATATGCGAAGGAGCTGCTGGAGGCTGATCGTTGTTCTGTCTTTATTTACGACAAAGACAGGGATCGTTTGTGGACAGTATTGGCCGATGGTGTCGGAGAGATTGACATTGCTGCAGATGAAGGTATTGCGGGTGCTTCATTTCAAGAAAAAAAAGCACTTATGGTCAACCATGCCTATTCTGATAGCCGTTTCTCACCAAAGATCGATCACGAGACAGGATACATCACAGAAAACATCATTGCGATTCCTATACTCAATGCTTTTCACCAGCCCATAGGTGTCTTGGAACTTTTAAACAAATTCAATGGAGAGTTCGATGAGGAAGATAAGCACCTGCTCACCTTTTTCAACCACTATATCAGCGGCTACGTAGAACTTGCCAATTACTTCAATGGAGAAAGAGCTTAATCAGATGAACAACTTCAGACTGGTTGCCAAACTATTGACTGACTCGTTCAAAGACCTGCTGCCTATTATCTTGGTAATAGGTTTTTTTCAGGTTTTCATTCTGCAGCAAGTCCCAAAAGATCTGACTTCTATCCTTGTTGGTCTTGTCATTGTAGCCATCGGACTTACGGTTTTTATTCAGGGACTTGAATTTGGGATCTTTCCTATTGGGGAGGACCTTGCGCATGAGTTCGCGGCTAAAGGTTCCGTCATCTGGCTGTTAGTTTTTGCCTTTGCTATCGGTTTCTCGACAACGGTCGCCGAGCCTGCTCTTATTGCCATCGCTAAAAAAGCACAGATTATTTCTAACGGCCGGATCGACGCTGACACCCTACGACTCACTGTCGCCCTATCTGTTGGCTTTGCCATTGCTATTGGCTCCTGGCGGATCATAACCGGTCATCCCATCCATCTGTATATCATAACAGGCTACATCATCGTCGTCCTGTTCACCTTCTTTGTTCCCGCTGAGATCGTGGGTCTGGCCTATGATTCAGGTGGTGTGACGACCTCTACCGTCACCGTCCCCCTTGTTGCCGCACTGGGTGTTGGACTAGCCTCCAGTATACGTGGTCGCAATCCTGTCATAGATGGATTTGGACTGATTGCCTTTGCTTCATTGACGCCAATGATTTTTGTCCAAGGGTATGGACTTATTGTCTATAATATCGACGTTGCACCCGTCTTATCAACAAACGACGTCCAAACAGTATCAGAGGTCATCGTCGACAAGTTCTCCGCCTGGAGCCTTTTTTATGAACTGGTCAATGTCATCAAAGATGTCATCCCTATACTGATCGTTATCTTCTTTTTTCAGTATCTCATCATCAAAAAACACTTAAGTAACCTTCCAAAAATAGCCACCGGTATCATCTTTGTCCTCATCGGTCTGTATGCCTTTATCATCGGCTTGGAGATGGGGCTCTTTCCTATCGGTGAGGAGATGGCCATGCAACTGACGGCGCAGGACAATCTTTTTTATATCTATCTTTTTGGCTTTCTCATCGGATTTTCGACGACAATGGCCGAACCTGCCCTGCTTGCCGTTGCTATGAAAGTAGAAGAGATATCGCAAAAACGTATTCGACAGATGGTGTTACGCATCTCCGTAGCCTTTGGTGTCGCAATAGGCATTGCCCTGGGATCATACCGCATCGTTGCAGGCGATCATATTCACTATTACATCATCGTAGGCTATATCATCGTGATTATTCTCACCTTTATGGCTCCAAAATATATCATCCCTATCGCTTATGACTCAGGTGGGGTGACCACATCGACCGTCACGGTTCCTCTTGTAGCTGCCTTAGGACTGGGACTCGCTACACAGATCGAAGGAAGAAGTCCATTGATCGACGGGTTTGGGCTTATTGCCTTTGCCTCCCTTTTCCCCATGATTACAGTGATGGGGTATGGGGTGATCAGTCAATATTTACAAAGAAGAGACATGTCAAAGAAAAATCAAGCTATTGAAGGAGAAGAAAAATGAAATTTTCAACCGTTGTTGCTATCGTAGCAGAAGAGCATGAGGACAGCGCGATCGACATCGCCAAGGCCAATGGTGCCGGAGGAGTGACTATTCTAAAAGGACGAGGACTCGGGCTGGGGGACAAAACGACTTTTTTCGGTCTGACCTATGAACGCTCCGACTCTGTGCTTATATTTGTCATGGAAAAACGTAGTGCCTTAAAAGTCATCAAGGCAATCACCCAAGAACTTGAACTTGATCAAGCTGGTAATGGACTTGTCTTTTCCCTGCCAATCGAGCATCTCTCGGGGATACCTGAAAAGCAGTTGCGAAAATTCCAAGAGAACATACGATCATTCTAAACAAGCTTAAAAGGAGTACTTATGAAACTCGTCACCGTACAAGAGATAATGATCCCAAGAGACCATATAATAACCATTCCCTCACTTGAGAGTGTACGTAACTGCTTGCAGACTATGCAGGAAAAAAAGGTAAAGTCCATTATCGTCGAAAAGGACAATCCTCATGATGCTTACGGAATTGTCACCTATACCAATATCTTAGACGCGGTCTTTTCGCAAGAAGGTGATATAGACCTTTTGAACGTTTACGATATCGCCACCAAACCGATCATACAGGTCTCAGCAGACCTCAACATCAAATACGCTGCCCAGATGATGACCAGTCATGGTATCAACCGCTTGATAGTAACGAGTAACGGAGAACTTCGAGGACTGCTTTCAATGAACGATATTGTTTCTGTCTTGATGGACTTTGCTCAAGAAGTGTGAATTGCGATTGTTTGTATCTGGAAAGAAGTACTCTTTTACGATATAATCAGCAAAAACAATAGACTTGACATAACAACCGAAGAAGGAATACCATGGCAGTAAAGGCAGACTCTTACAAAAAAATAGCAGAATTTGGAAAACAGCTGCTTCAAGACACCTCTTTGGATAATGCTCTTTTGCTCATAGCAGATCAGGCCAAAGACCTTATTCAAGCAAAACGCTGTTCTATTTTTATGTATGACAAAGAAGCTGATATGCTCTGGACAAAGCTTGCCGATGGTATCGGGAAGATCGCCATCAGTACTAGCTCTGGTATTGCAGGTGACACGTTCACAAAGGGAGAGGCGCAAGTCGTCAATGACCCATACCAAGACGAACGTTTCTTAGCCGGAATCGATAAGAAAAGCGGCTTTGAGACGATCAACATGATCACCGTTCCTATCTTTGACTCACAACGTACTGTCATCGGGCTTTTTCAACTGCTCAATAAGGAAGAGGGAGACTTCACCGACGAAGACCTAAAGGTTTTGACCTTTTTTGCAAACTATATCTCCGGGACATTAGAGCTCTCTTTTCTTATGAAAGAGGACTAGTCACCTCTCATCTTTTATAAAAACTCTTTCTCGTACCATCTGGAAAAAAGATACAGTCCCCAGAGATGCTGTTTAAAGCGCCCCTGTTTTCCCCTGTTTATGTACTCTTGTAGTACATCATTGTGAAAAATCCCCGTTTGCTCATTCACTCTTAAAATACGTTCAAGTTCATCTGCCTCAATCAGCCACTCCAGATAAGGCGAAGAAAAACCTTTTTTCTTTCTGTTGATAATACTTTCCGGTAAATAAGGTCCAGCGATATTTTTTAGAAGCGCTTTTGTCACGCCTGATTGATAACGCAGACTTGGATTAATGGAGAAGACCTTCTCTACCAGTTTATGGTCTAAAAATGGGGTCCTTCCTTCGATGCCATGTGCCATAGAGACACGGTCAAGTTTACTTAAAAAATGTTCTGCCTGAAACTGCTTCAGGTCGACGTAGGAGTACCATTGGCTCTCATCACCATTTCCATACGCTTCATATCTATCTCGATACTTCTGAAGATACTGCATAGAAAAGCCGTCTTTGACGTTTTGTCGCATCAAAATATTCTTTTGCATATCCGTAAACTTCTCACCGCTCGTCCTAAACAAGACCTCCGAGTCAAAGATGCGTTTGTACCACTCCCACTCTCTGTTCATAGAGAAATTGGAGCGAAAATATTTCTTGAGCCAATTTTTGTGCTGAAGACTTGCTGCTTTTTCTATATCCAGGTACTCAAAGTATTGCCTATATCCAAGGAAGAGCTCATCCGCACCTTCACCTGAGAGAACGACCTTTATTCCTTCTTCTTTTACCCGTTTGAACAGCATATACAGGGGAATGGCCGCAGGGTCGTTTATCGGTTCATCCAAGGCATAACTAACAGCATCCAAGTTTTCAAAAAACGTATCTTTGGATAGCTCAATATCAATGTTTTCCACCCCTATATGTGCCGCCACCTCTTTTGCGTACCTGCGCTCATCATACTGCTTATACCCTTCATATCCTAAGGAGAAGGTCTTCAGTCTTGTCCCCAGTTTGGCTGTGATCGCGGCGATCAAAGAGGAGTCCACACCACCCGAAAGCAACGAAGCGACCTCCACATCTCCCATCAAGCGTTTTTCTATGCTTTCCGTTAAAGAGTGCTCGATCTGCTCTAATGCCTCTTCGTGCGAGGTTATCGTTATCTTGCTCGGTAACAGATCATAATAGGGCTTTACTTCCAATTTTCCATTTTCGTACAGAGCAAAATGGCCAGATTCCAGTTTTTCAATGCCCTCATAAAAAGTATGCGGTGGCGTTGGTGCTAAAAAGCTCAAGTAAGCATGGAGCGCATCTTGATTCATACGCTTGTTCTTTAAAAAAGGCAAGACACCCTTTATCTCGGATGCAAAGACAAACTGCCGGGGACCTCGCATATAATAAAGAGGCTTCTTGCCCAGCCTGTCTCTAAAAAGGTAAAGCTTCCCCTTATCATAAAGAGCTATAGCAAACATCCCCTCCAAGTGATCGACAAAGGAGACTCCCCATTTTTGATAAGCCGCTAAAATGACTTCCGTATCGCTTTGCGTCTTAAAAGGAATATCCAAGCGCTTCTTGAGTGCTTTAAAATTATATATCTCTCCATTAAAACTGAGTAACACCTCATCTTTTTGCATTGGTTGAGCAGATGCCATGCTAAGGTCAACTATACTCAGCCTGTTGTGCGCAATAAAGAAATCTTTTCCCTCGACTATCCCGCAATAATCCGGTCCCCTGTGAGAAAGGATAGAGACGGCCTTTCTGGCTAACGAACCATCATATTCGCCTATTATTCCAAAGATAGCACACATTATCGCTTCTCCAAAAAGACGGTGAAGTCATGTTTTAAATAACCCTTTTTTACGATCGCCCTGGCACCCAACTCATCAAAAAGGCTTTGTAACTCTTCTGGATAAAAGTGGTTGTAGACCAGGGAGTCGTCCTTTCCCATCAAAAGATTAAAAGCAAAACCTTTTGTACAGGATTCATAACAGTTTCGGATAAACAGATAGGTGTCAAAACGGCTTAGTATGTTCATCGCACCGCTGCAGATGTAATAATCAGCCTGCGGCAAGATGTCCCTGCAAATATCACACTCCCATACCTCACAACCCGTTTTTTCTTTTGCTATCGTGACCATACTCGGACTTAGGTCAAGTCCTACATAATGGCTAAATGAGATCTTTTTCTTCAGAAGATATCCATGCAAGTCACCAAATCCACAGCCTGCATCGACGACGGAGAATGCGTCATCATCGATACACGACAGTAAGACTTCAAAACGTTTTTCCTGAGAATGCACAGAGTTCCAGTGGACACCTCTGGAAGAGTTCCCATGTTTTTTTATAGCAGCAGAGTAAAATTCTTCATTATCAATTCGAGACATACTGCAATTATACCCTCTCTATGCATCTTAGTTTTATGATAAGACCCGATATTTTCATAAATCTTCATAATATCTTTCACACCTAACTTTTCTGTGCTAAAATGTTATATTTAACTCGAGGCGACTATGATAAATATCACAACACCGCAAAAAGATGTGGTTCTCTCATTTTTTCAAAATGACGTAAAACTTGTCAAAAGATATTTTATGATGATCTCGTTTGACTTTGACGAAAGCTTTAAATATTCGGTATTCAAAGACTTTATCTTCTCCGCCGCAGGTATGATGAAAGACCTCGATCAAGCTATTTATAATGCCGAACTGCTAAGCTCTTTCAAGATCATTCAGGCACTTGATCAGGCATACACTGAGTTTAGAGCAAAGAGTAAACATGCCATGCAGGTCTATAACAAAGAGTTTTTGCACGCCCAAGAAGAGTATATCGTCCAACAAAAAAGATATGATGCGCTAAAAGCCGAACTTCAGATGCTTATTGCAAGTGAAGAGAGCCTGCATGCAAGACTTCAAGTCGACAATGCAAAGATGCAGAAGTTACGAGAGAGCACAGCTGTCAAAGATATACCCAAAGAGAAAATAGACTCACTCAAGATGCTTCGGCGTGAACATGTTGACACCGTGCACTTCTTGGGTCAAAGACGTAATGAACTTGATGAAGTACAGACACTCTTACAAAACTTCGAAGCCGAGCACAAAGCGGCATTCTTAGAGTTTTTCAAGACAGTAAAGGAAAAACTCGATTACCAATACAGCCAGTCTTTGAGCTACTTTGGATATGAGTTCAATGAGAAACTTTTCATTGATTCTGAAAAATCGGCCACAGTACAGAAGTTTAAAAAAGACGCTCACATCACCGGTGATCTGAACCTGTGCAAATATGTAGAGTATTATCTAAAGAATGTCAATCCTGACGCCCTTGCAGATGCTGAGAAAAAAGAGAATCTAAAAGCGGCAAAACAGTACTGTAAAAACCAAAGAGAACGGGCGAATCTTTTTTAAAACCTGACATTAACGCTTTCAGTCTTTCTTTTAAAAGAGAAGCCAAAATGGCCCCTCCTGCATGAGATAACTAAGCGTATTATTTGAGTCTTAACTTCGCTTCAATTCGGCGGTTCTCAGCTCTTCCTTCTGCTGTAGTGTTATCCGCTATCGGCTCGTCTTCGCCCTTACCTATGGTCGTTATACGAGAAGCCTCGATACCAGCATTGACCAAGTTGGCTTTGACTGCTTCTGCTCTGTCTTGAGAGAGCCTTTGATTGAAGGCAGAGGATCCCCTAGAGTCCGTATGACCTATGATCGTCACGTCATAGACACTGTTGCGTTTCATAAACTCCACATACTCTTGTAATTGTGGCGAATGTTTCTCATCGATCTTTGATGATGCATTCTCAAACTTGATTGCCAAGATGACACTTTCTGCACATCCGTTCACATCGACACTGACACCTGCAATTGTCCTCGGACATTTATCCAAAGCGTCCACCACGCCATCATTGTCACCGTCAAGCTCACACCCCTTCGCATCCACAGCTCTACCCACCGGTGTTGTCGGACAAGTGTCTTTCTCATCGACTACACCGTCATGATCACTGTCCGAGGGAGCGATGATGGTCTCAGTTACTTCCTCAACCACAGCCGGTGCCTCTTCTTCCACCACGGGCTCAGATGCTTTTTCACCAAAAGGAATACTTAAACCTATTCCGTAATAGAGCTCATTTCCGCCATCGTCCGTGCGAATAAGGTGTTTTACTTCAGCACGAAGAGCCATCTCTTCAAAAAGCTTCCACTTCACACCAGCCCCATAATTACCGTATAACGAACTGTCATAGGCCTCACGTGGTTCGTCTTCAACGTCTTCATAACCAAGGCCGATTAAAAGATATGGTGTTAAGGTGTCGCTAACGTCTTTTATCTCATAAAGGCCGTTGAACCCGAAACGATTGATAGCCGTATCGCCCACCTGCGTCTCATAGTCCGTATCTTTCGTACGGTCAAAACTAAGTTCTGGGGTCAGACCCAAAAGATCATAATCATTCATTTGAAAACGAAGGCCACACGTAAATTGCTCATCTATATTAAGGTTGCCCTCTGGTGTAACTCCCCCAAGCATAGGCGAGACCTCGTAACTATAATCCGATGCAAACAGTGCCCCTGCCAGCACTAAACTCATTCCTACAATCTTCATCTAAGCCCCTTTTTAGTGCCATTACATTGCAATGACATACAAGAATTGCCCATTATCCATCATAGTTTATTTATATGAACTTAAAGTTTTGAACCTCTTTTACCGCTATAGTTAAAACTAATCTCGCACATCCACTCTTTATTTTCTGTTTGCCCGCATCTGCATCCGGAATTCATCTGAAAGATATGATACGACGCATACGCCTTTTTTCTTGCTGCCGCACATGCGTTTTCTTGAGAACTTGCAACAACACGTTCGAACCCTTTTTCTGCCATCAATGAGGATACAAGTACCATCTGTATTAAAAGTATTTTTTTCATAGCTGGACTTTACTCTTTATTTGTTAAGATACTCCTATGATTCGCGAACTATCACCCATCCAACTTGGCGGAAGTCTTTATATTCCCGCTACTCACAAAAATATTGACGAGATCTGTAATGCCAATAAGTATCCGAGCTTGCGCTCTTGTATCATTGACACCGAAGATGCCATTGACGAGAATGAACTCGAAACCGCATTGAACAATCTTTCCAAGATGCTGCAAACTTATGAGGCCAAAGAGCTGATCGTCTTTGTTCGCCCGCGAAATCCAAAAGTCCTCCAAACTATGCTAAAGATCAAAGATATAGACAAGATCGACGGCTTTGCTCTGCCAAAGTTCTCAACCGAAGTGATGCGACAATATGCACAGATCATCGATGCCTCACCCTACGACTTTCACCTCATGCCGGTACTTGAGAGTCGAGATATCTTCAGCAGGGAAAGACTTGAAGAGATCCGGTCCTTTTTACTCAACAGTAGCCTCAACATACTCAGCCTTCGTTTAGGAGGAGAGGACATGATGCAGTACCTGGGGCTAAAACGAAGATGCGAAGACAATATCTATGAACTGGTCGCTCCAGCAAGGGTCATCGCGGATATCATAAACACGTTCAAACCTTTTGGTTTCAATGTTTCCGCGAGTGTCTTTAACTGTATAGACAAAGATCAGCTCTATATAAAGAATGTCCAAGAAGACCTTCGGCAAGGGCTTATGGGAAAGACTATTATCCATCCCAATCAAATAGAACCCATAAACGAGACCTATAAGGTCACAGATAAAGAATACGATATGGCCCTTAAGATGTTGGATAAAGACACCGAAGCGATCATCGTACAAGAGGGGCAGATGGGAGAAAAGTTCGCACATACTTCCTGGGCGAAGATTATTCTTCAACGATATAAGTTCTATGGGCTTAAGAAAGAGACTTAAACCTAAAAGATGAATCTATTGAAAGAGAAGTTACTCTACCATTAGGTATTAGACTTCTTATCAAAGGAGACAAGGCCATGAGGGCTTTCGGATTGATTATATTGTTGCTTGCTAATCTCTTTTCCGCGCAGGACTATCAAAGACTTGTGGACTCTATCGCCCACTATGCTATTCGAATCGGTCATGGACCTGATCGTATCTACGCATTTGTCGATCCTTTGTGTCCAAAATCACAATCCTACATCGAGCTTATCAGTGGGCGGAAGGATCTTCAAGAGAGGGCTTCTTACTATATCTTTTTATATAGGCTTCCCAAGTTCGATTCAGACGAATATATTCACTACATCTATCAATCACCGCAAACCCTTGATGCACTCAGAGCTATCATGATTGATGAAGATTATGATGAAGTCAATGGCTTTATCGTAAATCAGCTTACACTGGACAGGACTCGCAAGATAGCAGACGTCGCCAAAGCATTAAAGATGAAACGTCGTCCTTACTTACTTATGTATCATCAGGGGGCTTCATACTGTACTGTCTCTGAAGGAACTGCTCCCTGTCTGGAAGAGAATGGTTTTGACGAGGACTAAAGGCTGTTTCCCTTTTACGCTATAATAAATCACTTATACAAAAAGCATCAAAGAGAGGGTCGGTAGTCTATTATGTCTGAGTCACTACTTTTAAAAATTGCCCGAGAATCCATTACTGAAGTCTTTGAAGCGCAGAACACTATTGACAGAGAGTATCTTTACAAACAATATCCGGTTCTAAAAGAACCTATTGCTTCATTTGTCACGATCTACATAAACGATGAACTGCGTGGCTCCATGGGGAGTATCATCCCTTCGCGTCCTCTTCTTGATGATATTATGAACAACGCCAAAGGCGCTGCCTTTGAAGACAGTAGGTTCACCCCCCTAAAGACATCAGAATATCTATACTCCAGCATTGAACTATCCTTGCTTACCGAGCCAAAAGAACTTGCCTATGACTCACTTGATGATATCAAGCAACAGGTATCCTGCGGAGAAGATGGCCTGATCATCAGTCTGGGTGAACACCAGGCTGCTTTTCTTCCTCAAATATGGACCCAACTCAACAGTTTTGATGAGTTTTTCTCCCATCTGCTGCACGAGGCCGGTCTGACACGAGAGTCGATGAACGAGCATCCAAAAGTCCTTACCTTCCAAGTCGAGAAACAAATTGACAAACCCATACTCCAATAAAGACTTACACTATTTCGAGAGGCATCATACCCATATAACCTGCTTGATATGCCACCATTACTGCCAACTCCACGCCAATGAAGTCGGACTGTGTGCCAATCAAAAAAACATCAACCATGAACTTGTGGGGATCACAAAGGACAAACCCTCTGCAATCAGTATCGACTATATTGAGAATCGACCTTTTTTACACTTTATGCCAGGCAGCCCTGTTTTGTGTATCGGCACAGTCGGTTGTAACCTCCGCTGTCCTTCCTGCCAAAACCACCAGATATCACAACACTTCAGTAATGTTGAACCCCTATACCTATCGCCCATAGAGATCGTTAAACTCGCACTGGAACAAAATATCAAGATCATCTCGTTTGGATATAACGAGCCGATCGTCTATTATCCTTATGCCAAAGAGATAGGGCGTATCGCAAAAGACAAAGGGATCAAGCTTGTCATGCAGACCTCAGGCTATATGTCAGAGGAGATCGCCTATGATATGGCTTCCTGGCTTGATGCTGTACATGTTGATCTTAAAAGCTTTAATGCTGCCTATTACAAAAATATTTTGGGAGCTGAGCTAAGTGCGATCAAACAGAACCTAAGGATTCTCGCAAAAAGTTCCCTTTGGCTTGAACTCACGACACTTCTTATAGATGGGGTGAATGATTCTGATGAGGAGCTTTCTGCAATAGCACGTTTCATCGATGAAGACCTAGGCAGCTATATTCCCTGGCACTTAAGTGCGTTTTACCCTGAGAATACAATGCTTTCATATTCTGCGACTTCGACAGAGACACTTTTAAATGCGTATGAGATAGCAAGAGCACAGGGCCTGTACCATGTCTACTTTGGAAATGTCCCTTTTTTAAATGACACACGCTGTCCTTCTTGTGAGACGCTTCTCGTGCAAAGAAGAGATGATGAGATCTTTGAGAACAACATACAAAACGGGATGTGCCCCTCTTGCCAGCGCAGTATCAAAGGGGTATGGAACTAGGCAAGCTTGCAGATGATGTCCCCGACCTCTTGTCCCAAAGAGTTCGCAACGACATTGCACTTGACCTTTAAGAGAAAAAACAGGTCTTTACGACCGCTGTCGCTCAGACACTCATAGTTCCCCATCCCTTTTGTCACGATCAGATCTGCACGATCAAAAAGGCTTTGAGCCTCACTGCTCGCTCTGTCAT
The DNA here is from genome assembly GCA_041562655.1 of Sulfurimonadaceae bacterium. Taxonomy (GTDB): domain Bacteria; phylum Campylobacterota; class Campylobacteria; order Campylobacterales; family Sulfurimonadaceae. The sequence goes on along the minus strand of JBFEXN010000009.1, from coordinate 115 downwards.
AGACAAACCCTGGTGTGTTGACACCACTGTTGATGAGATGGCAGAGTTGATCAAAACCCGCCTCTTTTGCCTCTTCATACGTCACATCATTGATAATGGCATTTCCCCGTGTCAT
>JBFEXN010000008.1:0-20644 GCA_041562655.1 Sulfurimonadaceae bacterium | reverse complement strand
TACTGTTTACCACCGTTTTTGATAATTGCGTACAATATGTTTCCTTGGTTTTATTTAAGAGTTCTCTAAAAACGCTTAGTGTCGGCACTAAACTCATCATCACAAAACTCTACAACAGCCCCAAGGCGGTTAAGAAAGTTCAACATTTGTGATCATCAGGCCTGCGCCAGTAAAGAGAAGGAGTTTCACCCTCTCCGACACCAAGAGTCTAAAGGTACTCTTTTAGTCTTTGACAGGACACTCGCGATGCCCTGAGTTAAAGTTCGCGAATTATACTGGGAAATGTTTTAAGTTTAGTTTAAACACATGAAAAAACATCCCTACTTTCCCAGCATCTAATCATACCTGAGACTGTGATATTGGCATTCAAAGAAAAAATTGCTATTGTACTTTCCGAACACACCGCACATGACTCGGGTCTGTCTTATGGTAATAAACGACATCTTTATAAATAAAAAGAGCGATCCAGGCATATTGCGATGAATGCTCTGTTGAAGACCAGTAGTAGTCAGGATAGACATTTTCAAATGCCTTATCGATACACTTGGGGTAGTTTTCTGATTTTACAATGCTCTTTAACTCATCAATGCTGGGCAAGTACCAGTCTGTGTATCCTGCAAAATCCAAGTCTTCACAATATGCTATAGCATCCGTATAGTTCTTGTCTGTGCTGCCTGCGGCGCTGTTATCTTGCCACATCAGATTTTTTTCTTTATCGAGAACTACCTCTTTCGCATTATCTCTATACAGTGCACCTGCCTGGACAGAGACAAGAGAACACTGCAACAACACCAGCAAAGAGGTGATTTTTTTAGCAGTGTTCATCTAAAGTGTTAGTCACACAGTGCGATGACTTCAATCTCGACCAAAGCATTTTTAGGCAATGTCTTGGCTGCTACCAAAGAGCGTGCCGGTTTATGATCGCCAAAGGCTTCCGCATAGATCTCATTGACCGTTGCAAAATCATTTATATCAGCAACAAATGCCATAACCTTTACGACTCTGTCTAGAGAGGTACCGGCTTCTTCAAGTACTGCTTTCAAATTGGCAAAGACCTGTTTTGTCTGAAGAACAACATCATCTCCCAGCATCTCACCCTCGGGTGTCAATGCGATTTGACCTGATGTATAGACCATTCCATTTACTTTTACCGCTTGAGAATACGGCCCGATTGCCGCCGGGGCATTGTTTGTTGCTACGAATTCCATCTGTGTACTCACTAATATTCCTTTTTTCCTAATTTATAATCAACATCATCCAAGTAGGAATGATAATCTTCAACATTCCAGTACCCGACCACCTTTCTGATCAGCGGTTTTCCGCTTACATCCAAAAAAAACGTCGTCGGGACCCCGCTGGCCTTTAGATGACAAGGATAATCATCCTCGTCTCGTGTAACATGAACGGATATATAACTCTTTTTTAAGCGAGAGACGACACCTGTATCCTTTAGCGTTGTTGATTCGAGCTTTCGACACCAACGGCATGTCTTCGTCGTGACTAACAGCATAATACTCTTCTTCTGTTCACTCGCCTTATCAACGGCATCTTTATAGCTGCTCGCCCAGTTAATATCAGCTGCACAGAGTGAGCCCAGGGTAAGACTCATTAAAATTAATATTTTTTTCATCAAAAGTACTTCTTTTGTAATTTAGCTCATATTCTATCATAAGGACTTTAGAATAACATAGTCAAAGAATCGAATATACCATAAGTGTAAGGTAACGGTAAACAGGACAGCATAGAGTTGCTCTCCGGTCTATCAACGACCTTGGGTATAGAGATGATTGGCAGAAAGTATAAGCGAGTTAAATGCCAACACCTTCGTATAAGAACCTAAAATGTTCGGATCAACTCTGTGAACACTTCATACAGTTTTTGCACTTCTTCTTTTGAAGTTCGTTCGTTTGGAGCATGAATGGTGTCATTACGTACGCCAAATTCCACGACATCGATTCCATAAGGAGCGATAAAACGTGCATCTGACGTCCCCCCTGCCGTAGAGTGCTTGGTCTTTATACCTGTGACCTTTTCAATCGCCGCATCCAGAGTACGTACGATATGTGTGTTCACATCGGTCATAAAAGGATACGCTGACTGATCAAGCTTGAGTGAATAGTTCATCTCTTTAAAATAGAGGTGGACAAACTTCTCAATATCCTTTTGATCCGTTTTAGTCGAGTTACGCACATTAAACATCATCTTCAGTTTTCCCGGTGTGACATTTGTCACTTCCATACCTGCTCTGATATCCGTAACGACAAACTGACTTGGAGAGAAATATTCATCTCCCTCGTCCAGATTGACCCCTGCCATTTGATGAAGGACCTGAGCGACTTTATGGATAGGGTTAATCGCTTTTTCCGGATAGGCAGCATGCCCCTGCTTTCCTATCTTCTCGATGACACCGTTGATGGATCCGCGCCGTCCCACCTTCATCGCGTCACCAAAGACCTCTTCACAGGTAGGTTCTGCGACGATACAGGCATCAGGCAAAAGATTTTTTTCCTTTAATACTTCAAGGACTTTTACGGTACCGTTCTTTGCCGGCCCCTCTTCATCCGAGGTCAGCAAAAGAGAAAGTGTCCCTTTAAACGCTTTGGTATCATGTACAGCTTGTATAAAGGCAGAGAGCCCCGATTTCATATCCTGTGCACCACGCCCATAGATATAGCCGTCTTTTTCTATTGCCTTGTATGGGTCAGTATCCCACCCTTCGCCCGCTGGAACGACATCCACGTGTCCGGCAAAGCACAGATGCGGCCCTTCGGAGAACTTTTTGTAGATAAAAAGGTTCTGCACCTCTTCTCTATTGATCACCAAAGAGGTATACCCCTCAAGATATTCACTGATCCAAGAGAGTGCTCCGCCGTCATCAGGTGTTTCAGACTTGCGTTCGATCATACTTTTGAAAAGTTCAATAACGTCCACAGCAGAGCCTTATTTCGTCGTATTTTCATAAAATACGTATGATGTCGAATAGTCACTGATCTCGAAATAGACCTTCTTCTCGCCCTCATCCGCTTTAAGATTGAAGTTCATATCCATCACACCGTATCCATAGCGGTAAGGACGAGGGTCATTTGTCTGTGTTGCGATCGCAGTCGTCAGTTTATCTACCTTGATAAAACGCTTGACCAGTTTATCTCCAGCATAGACATCCAAGACTCCATTGGTCCCCGTGTAGTTTTGAATGGCTCGGCCAAATTTGTTCTGACTCTCTTGCGTACATCCGCTTAACAGTAATAGTGTCGTCATTGAAATCATCAATAGTTTATACATCTTATATCCTTCTTGTTTATTTTCTGTTTGAAAGTTGCTCTTCGTAATCAAGTTCAAGTCCTGCTGACGTCATCCTGAAGCCTTTAACCTGTATCTTCCCACTGTGTATCTCATTATGATGGTCTCTACACAGTGGAATAAGATTGTGCTTATGGTCCTGATGAAAATGGCCGATAAAGCCCGCCTGGTTTGCCATAGACTGATGCGAGATGTGATGCACATCCTCAGCAATATTTCCACAGACAACACACTTGGTCACATACAAGTCTTTATTATACTTGCTGCGCTTTTTCTTCTTGACAAGCAGTTCCAGCTCATCATAGTCATTAGCCAGACGTTTTCTGATGTTGTTGGCCGCATCCAGGAACTCTTTGTCCATGTGTAACGACTTGGCAAACTCCAGCCCATAGATGCTGCTTCCACTTCCGCTCTGCAGCGTTCTGTTGTATAGAAGTTTATCTGCCGCTTCATCATAAGCCACTTCAAGATGCAGATTAACGACATTTTTAAGTTTCACCACCTCATCCATCGTCGAAAGCTGATGAAGGTGTGTCGCGAACAAAAATACCGAACGCAGTTTCGCAAGCTTCATGATAGCCGAAGCGACGATAGCAACACCCGAGAGTGTCTCCGTTCCGTGAGATATCTCATCCCCCAAGACAAGACTCTTTGTCCCGGCACGATTAAAGATGTTTTTCATCTCCAACATCTCAACAGCAAAAGTAGAAAGTCCTTTAGCCAGATTATCCTTGGAGACGATGCGTGTGAAGATAGACTCGAAAAGGGAGAATTTCATCGCTGAAGCTGGGACAAAGAAACCGGCTTGCGCCATCAGTACGGCAAGCCCGAGACTTTTCATCAAAGATGACTTTCCACTCGAGTTGATCCCATACAGCAGTACTCCGTGTATCTGATGCCCATCATGTACCATCGGGTCAAGCATGATCGTCTCAGGATAAGGGAGATCCATATACTCTCTATTACCCATCACGACATCATTAGGGACATAGATTCCCTGATGTTCCTGCACTTCAATAAGCGGATGACGAAGCTCAAGGACTTGTAAAAAGTTCTCATCGTCATGAGCTTTGATTATCATCGGTCTAGCATAGTTATATATCTCTGCTGATTTAGCCGTAGAGACCGCCACATCGATATCAGCGACGTAATGGATCATCCTTTCGAACAGAAGCGTATATCGTCGCTCGAGTTGATGCTGTTTTTCAACGAACTTCTCTTTTGCAAGAGCAACGATCTTGGCTCGGTTGCGCATGATCTTATCCGAAAGAGAATCGATAAGCTCAGAAGTGATCTTCACATTATTGGTCAGTTTTTTTACTCTGAACTCTTTAAAGGCAAAGAACGTATCATCGATCTCAACACCCATTCCCAAGAACTCCGCTTCAATCATGGCGTAACGGTTTTTGGAAAGATTGATAAAATATCCCTCTTTGTCCAATTGCCCAAGCGTGACCAAACGGTTCTCACTTTTATTAGCCACACCTGAGAGCATCTCTTCAATAGTGTCCATGATGATATAGATCGTTTGGAACATCTTGGCGTTTTCATCACTTAACTCGTCGATATGCGGATCGACACCTCGCATAAAGAAGTTCTCTTCTACCGTCTGCACTGTATATTTTCGTGTGACATCTAAGTTATAGGTCTTTTCTATCTCTTTGATGAATACAGAGACTTCATTTTCTGAGAAAGGTGTCTTTGAAAGTTTATGTTTTTTGACATATGCCATCAGATCTTGTATTCCCAAAAGAGAGTCATAGATAAAGTTCATCTCAAAAGGATGAAGCCTTCCCAGGTTTGTACGGCGAGACAGGCGTTCAAGGTCGTAGATGTTTCGAAGATTCTCTTCCAGAAGCTTGGTGTGTGACATCACCTTTTCAGCCAGGTTATAACGACGGGTAAGTTCCTCTTCTTCCATGATAGGATTGAGCAGACGCTCTTTGAGCAAACGTTTTCCTATGGCTGTCACCGATTTGTCAATTAGACGCAAAAGGGTCATCTCATCCTTGTCTTTTGATATGACGCCTAACTGCTCAAAGGCGGAGTTGCCCAAATACATATAACGGCGGTTATCGATGAGCTGCGGCCGTGAGAGTTTTTGGATGATATGAAAGTCATGTTCGATGACGAAATGCACCAGCACGGCTAAGGCTTCAGATATCATTGGTGTACGTTCAAGATCAAGATGTTCTATCGGTGAGAGCAGGGATTGTATCTGATAGACCCGTTTAAAGAGTTCGTTTTGATACTCGATCTTAGGCCGCTGATTGTTGACACTGTAGGTATAATGCTCGTCTATCTCAAGATAGCGAAGCACCTGCTTTTGATCATCCACGCCTTCTAAAAAACTAAGTACGACCTCGGACGTCTTGTAGACATTTAAAAGATTGAATATCTCATCAAGTGCATAGTTCTGGTCTTCACTGGTACCATGCGCCTCATACAAAAATGTCTTACCCGTAGTCACGTCAATTGCCGAGTATCCTATGGAATAGATATCCTTGTGCTTGTCTACCAGCAGTGAGACAATATAGTTATCCTCATTGTCTGTTGTATAATCAAAATTGGTGCCCGGAGAGATTATCTGTGCGACATAGCGTGAGACCTTTGGTGGTTCGCCTCTTTGTTTGATATAGATGACCGTGTATTTCTTCTCTTGAATCAGACGGTTCAGATAACGCTCGAACGAAATAGTGGGAACCCCTGCTAAGAGAGGGTTTTTGACAGAGTTTTCGACAATAGTCTTGTTTTTCTTTGTCAACTGGATATTAAGCAGTTCAGCCATCTCTTTGGCCTTACCGATCTGCTGCTCGTCATTGTTGACTTCATAGACTTCGACAAAGGTCCCTATTTCCATAAAGACGACGGTGTTGGCCCCATATTTTTCTTCAAAATGTTCTTGAAGTTTAAAATAGACTTCCGTTAACAACAACTTTTTATCATTTAAAAGGGCATTGACATCGTCAGCTAACATAGACCACCATTATAAACATATTTCTTAGTAATGCGCGTATTATACCACTCTTGATAAAAAGCTTCTTTAAACCCCATCACCAAACTTATATATTTTTTATATTTCTTGGATAGAATATCACACAAATAATATAAAAAAAGTTTAAGGGATACCTATGACACGACCAGAGCCTATTGACTCAGAAGTTTTATTCGATGGAAGAAGCCTCATATCGGAGACAGATACAAAAGGTATCATCACCTTTGTCAATAGAAAGTTCGTAGAGATGACAGGATACAGCAAAGAAGAGGCGATCGGACAACCCCACAACCTACTTCGTCATCCAGACATGCCCAAGGCCGCATTCGAGCAAATGTGGAGTACCATCAAGAGTGGTACGACATGGGAAGGCTATGTAAAAAACCTTCGTAAAGATGGAAAATACTACTGGGTTATCGTCAACATCATCCCAAAACTGGATGAAAATGGTGAGATCATCGGTTATATCGCTTCACGTAAAGTCCCTGACCGTCACCAGTTAAAACTTACTATGCAGACCTATGAAAAAATGCTTGAAGCAGAAAAATAAGACCAAAAGACGAAGTAGAACAAAACACTGATGTCAGCGGCTATCCCCATGTGGGATAGGCCAGCGTTCTTATCTTATCACGTGCCCCACAAACTTACTCATGTTGTCTAAGATTCTTCCACCACGTCTAAAGCCTAATCCACAGGCCTCATAAGCAAAGAAGACACCCGCCTGATAATAGTTCCCTTTACTATCCTGAGGAAATTCGATAGCCTCTTGAAAGACTGATTTATAGTGATCATACTCACCCTCAGTCTGCGCAGCCACTGAGCCATCTGCATTGACAAACTTCGTATTGGCCCCTTCTCGTCCAAAGACCTTCTTCTCGACGTAGGCCTTGCCACTTAAAGGCTCAAAAGCTGTCTCTACAAGATAAGGAGAGTTAGGGAAAAGGTCATACAGGATCTTCAGCATTCCCTTTGATTGAAACAGCAGTGTGTATGCAGGATTGATGATAATGGCCGACTGAGACTCCAAGATGTTTTGTAGTGTCAGTGCCAACTCACCCTCTTCTATTGCTATGTCTTCCCATGGAAAGAGTTTAAACCAGTATTCATACTCCTGGTTATCTTTATCACAGATACTCTCCTCATCAAAAAGGACCTCGTCCAAAAATGAGAACCCGGTAATGAATCCGGCATCTTCTGCCATGCGCTTTAGAAGTTTTGTCGTGACCTCTTCTTCATCATTACCTTCTATGGATGAGAACAGTATTCTCCATCCCTTATACAGTTCCTCAAACCTGTCTGTATCCTCGAAGAGTGTGATCAGGCGTTTGAAGTTATTCGATATTGCCTCATACACATTGTTGAACTGCTTTGCCTCGTCCATTGCATTGACTTTCAACATGGCCCACTGTACGATGGCTGTCTCAAAAAGTCCTGTTGGTGTGTCCGCATTGAACTCGATGAGCTTGATCGCTTGTCCATCTACCCCGCCTGCCAGATCAAAACGCCCGTACAGATGCCAATGCACATCATTTTCCCACGACTTTTTAATTGTCTCTACGAGATTAAAGGGGATACCGAGTTCAAAGAAAAGATCGTTTTCTATGACATATTCCGCAGCCTCTACATACATATCATAAAGTTCATTTGCCGCTGTATAATAAGCTTCTGCTTCATCCGAAGTGATCTGAACCAATTCATCTGCCACATACTGTGTTCCATCCGAATCCGTATGCCAGCTAAATCCTATCTCATCAAGCGTTGTGCTGTCAATCGGTTTGACTTTAAGAGGTGTGATCATCCGCCCCAACCCGAACTTTTACTTCCCCATGAGGAGCTCGTACCGCTAGAGGCAGATTTTTTGGAAAAGAAGCTTTTCTTAGAACTGCTCTTTGCCGCTCTTTTTTGCGCGTGGTAAGCCGACTTGTTGACGCTGTTTGCATTTTGAGAGAAGTTTTTGTTTCCCATCAGCTGGTTAGCGATCATATTACCAAGAAGTGAACCCGCGGCTACCGCCAAGATAGTCCCGCCAAGGCCCATTCCTTCTCCGGCATGGTTCTGTGTTGTCTCAGAACTTCCATCCTGTACTTTTTGATATTCCTGCTGTGCAAGAACGCGCATCTCTTCTTCGCTCATCAATCTTTCGGTAACACGGCCGTTTTCATCTTTTTCACGGATAATCGCGCGTGACGGACCATCTGTCGGGACCTCTTCTACAACACTGTATTTACCCATTGTGTTTTGTTCGATGATCAAAAAACGGTTTTTTGGTTCTTCCTGTTCCTGGGCACATCCACTTAATGCACTCATGACTACCAAACTCATACTTCCCAAGCCGATAGCTGAGACTGTTGTTTTAAATTTGCTCACTAATTTCTTCCTTTTTAAATGTCACTATTTTGTCAAGTTCTTCATCATAAAACCAGACAGTATCTCGTCCTTCATAGACCAGAGTCCCTATATAGGTATGTGTGCCCAATCGAATCACCTTGTCCTCTTCTGCCAACAACATTTCTCCGACATCATATCCGATGGAAGGGATCTGCGTAAGGTTCACAATGATGAAACAGAGGCTCAAAATAATCGCTGGTATTTTCGTACGTTTAACATACAGAAGCAGATACCCAAACACCAACGCACCTGAGAAAAAAACTATGAAGTTTTGATGGTCTGCAAATAAAATATTATAATAAACGTCAATATCCTGGGCTTTTATGTAGTTTAAAAAGATCCCCAGGATAAAAAAGAAATCCAGAAAAAACGTGAACAACACACCCGCTAAAAATGCCGTAGCTAATTTAGATCCCATCATCGTAACCTTTTTATTTTTGAATGACACAAACGGTAAATCTTGGAAGCTTCACCTTCGTGTAAACCATGATTATCTTCAACGATTATATCACTTTTACTAAAAGCAAATGTTTTCTCATACGCCAAAGAACGCTCGTTTGCCGAGGTCGAATAGAACCATTCAAAGGGCTTGATAAAGCGCGCATGTCTTTCATCTTTGACGACGCGAATAGCCTTATTGTTCGGATAGACAAACGTCGATTTTTTGGAGCGTCTGATACGTTTTGCATGCGTCTTTGGAATACGGGAAAGTGTTTTAAGTGTTTTAAACGAGGCGGTCACTTGTACAAAAGGTTTATCGACAGGACGCTCTTTGACCTGGGCCAAACGTCTGTTGTCTTGAGATAAAAAACCGACTGTCGTGTCGGTCTGAATAAGCCAGAGCTTATTCTGCAAGGTAGTCTTGTAAAGGAACCGGTTCATTCCAATTCTCATTTTTCATCTGAGCCAAAGCATCGATCGCAGCACGGGCAGCGGAGAGTGTCGTAAAGTAAGGAATACTCATACGTAAAACGATCTGACGTATCTTGACCGCATCCTCTTTAGCCGTTTTGTTGTCAGAAGTATTGATAGCCATAGTGATATCACCATTTTTCATAACATCTTCGATATTCGGGCGGCCTTCTGATATTTTCAGAACCGTCTCACACTCAATGCCCGCAGCATTGATGACTTCGGCTGTTCCCTTTGTCGCTATCAGCTTGATTCCATGCTCGCTTAAACCTTTAGCGATCTCTGGAGCATGTTTTTTATCCATATCAATAAAAGAGAGGAAACACGTCCCCTCCGTCGGGATGATATTGCCCGCTGCCATCTGAGACTTCGCAAATGAAGTACCAAAGTTTTTAGAAATACCCATAACCTCACCCGTTGATTTCATCTCAGGACTAAGCACAAGGTCTGCACCGTAAAGCTTGTTAAACGGGAATACCGCTTCTTTAAGCGCAATGTGATTTTTCAAACGCGGTTTTAACAGACCATTCTCTTCCATAACAACATTATAGTTATCATAAAATGCCAATGCATTACGTAGAGGGTCACCCATCATAACACGCGTTGCCACCTTTGCAAGAGGCATACCCGTTGCTTTGGACACGAATGGAACCGTACGTGAAGCACGAGGATTGACTTCGATCAGATAGATCTCGTTTTGATAGATCGCATACTGCACGTTCATCAGACCGACGACACCCAGACCAAGTGCAATCGTCTTAGTCTGTTGTTCAACCTGAGCTTTCAACTCTTCAGAGAGATTAACAGGTGGAAGAGAACAAGCCGAATCACCAGAGTGAATCCCTGCTTCTTCAATGTGCTGCATTACCGAACCGATATATACGTCCGTGCCATCACAGATAGCATCCACATCCAACTCAACCGCTTGATCGAGGAACTTGTCAACAAGTACAGGGGCATCATTTGAAACTGATACCGCCTCATCCATGTAGGTACGAAGTTCATTCTCATTATAAACAATACGCATCGCACGCCCGCCAAGGACAAATGAAGGACGGACAAGTACAGGATACGTCAGACCTTCGGCAATCGTTACTGCCTGCTCTTTTGTCGTAGCAAGACCATTAGATGGCTGCTTTAATCCATGTGCATTTACAAAATCCGAAAACTTCTCTCTGTCTTCTGCAAGATCGATCACCTTTGCCGGTGTTCCTGAAATCCGTGCCCCGATCGCTGTAAGCGGGTTCGCCAGTTTCAGTGGTGTCTGCCCACCAAAGTGTACGATGATACCGTCTGGTTGTTCATACTCGATCACTTCACGTACATGTTCAAAATCAATCGGTTCAAAATAAAGTACATCCGAAGTATCATAATCTGTTGATACCGTCTCAGGATTACAGTTGTACATGATCGTCTCGACACCCATCTCTTTCAATGCAAAAGCAGCGTGTACACAACAGTAGTCAAACTCGATACCCTGACCGATACGGTTAGGACCACCACCAAGGATCATCACTTTCTTCTTCGATTCATCCACACGATTAGAGATATTCGGAAGTTTGGTAATGTTCGTTGTTGAATATAAATATGGTGTCAAAGCCTCAAACTCCGCTGCACAAGTATCGACTTCGTTGTATTCCAAATGAATACCCAAGCGCTTACGTGCATTATAGACGTCGTTTTCACTCTGAGACGTGTTTGAGTTTTTATTGATCAGTTCAGCTATCTTCTTGTCTGAGAAACCATCTGTTTTTGCTTTTCTGAAACGTTCTGCATCGTTTAGGATATCAATATCCATCGTCTTCTCAAGTGCGACAATCTCTTCTAACTGATATAAGAACCATGGATCGATCTTACAGATGTCAAAGATCTCTTCATGGCTAAGACCACGACGGAAACCTTCTGCAACATAAAGCATACGTTTGGCATTTGGACGGCGTATCTCGTGTTTGATAAAGTCAAGATCACCATCAATCGAGTCAAACCCGCTATACCCCTCTTCTAACGAACACAGAGCCTTTTGAAAAGACTCTTTAAAGGTACGGCCAATCGCCATAGCTTCACCAACAGACTTCATACCTGTTGAAAGCGTAGAGTCTGCTTCTGGGAATTTTTCAAAGGTAAAACGTGGTACCTTTGTCACTACATAATCGATTACCGGTTCGAATGAGGCCGGTGTTCCTGTGATGTCGTTTGTTAACTCGTCCAGAGTATAACCGACCGCCAATAGAGTAGCGATCTTGGCAATTGGATAACCCGTTGCCTTTGATGCAAGTGCTGATGAACGAGAAACACGAGGGTTCATCTCAATAACGATCATACGGCCCGTCTTAGGATCAACAGAGAACTGTACGTTTGATCCACCTGTATCAACACCGATCTCACGTAAGATATCGAATGAAGCGTCACGCATACGTTGATACTCTTTGTCTGTCAGTGTCAACGCCGGTGCAACAGTGATCGAGTCACCCGTATGCACACCCATCGGGTCAAAGTTTTCAATTGAACAGATGATGATACAGTTATCGGCCTTATCCCGGATAACCTCCATCTCATACTCTTTCCAACCTAAAAGTGACTCTTCTACAAGGATCTCAGTGATCGGGCTCTCATCTAGACCGCGCTGTGCAAGGACCTTATACTCATCTATGTTATACGCTACCCCGGAACCACCTCCGGCAAGTGTGAATGAAGCACGAATGATAATCGGGAATCCGATCTCTTCAGCCGCTGCCAATGCATCATCCATATTATAGGCATAACGCGAATGTGGCAGGTCCATCCCGATCTTTATCATCGCCTCTTTAAAGGCCTGACGATCTTCACCCTTAGTGATCGCTTCCGGCTTGGCACCAAGGAACTCAATCCCCTCAAGCATCCCCTTCTCATACATCGTCATCGCAGCATTCAGTGCTGTTTGACCACCCATAGTAGGCAAGATAGCGTCAACATTCTCTTTTTTGATAATCTCAGAGATGATCTCCGGCGTGATAGGTTCAACATAAGTTCTATCCGCAAATTCAGGGTCAGTCATGATGGTCGCAGGATTAGAGTTAATTAATACAACACGATATCCAAGCTCTTTAAGCGTTTTGACCGCTTGTGTTCCTGAGTAGTCAAACTCACAGGCTTGCCCAATAACAATCGGTCCCGAACCGATCAGTAAAATGGTTTTTATATCGTCTCTTTTTGGCATTTTGACCCTTTTATTCTTGTTGGTTATATCTTAGATAAAAAATTTGTAGATTATATCCATTAAGCACTTAAAAATGGATGAGATTAGAGCCTTAGAAACGCTTTTTCTGTAAATAAGGTTTAAATGCTTGCAGGTGGGGAGGCAAAGGGGTTACATAAAGATCAAAAAAGCGAGGGCGTCATCTCTTTTTTAGTCTGTTTTTTCTCACTTTTATTTGCTTTTTGAGTTTTGCAGGCCATCTGTTTTAATACTGATATCTCCGCCCTTAGTGCTCTGTTTTCTTCTTTCATCATGCTGATCTTTTCCACAAGGGCATTGAGACGTTCCAGTGACATTAGTACCTATTCATGATCACTTGAAAATATCCCGGGTTTGTGACATCATAATAGGGTCTTATCTTGGCATTTTGAAATCCCTGTGACTTGGTCACTTCCAGGACTTTACCGACTTTAAGCCCCGTAAAGAAAAGATTGTCCAGACCGCTGGTATAGACTTCATCCCCTACTGCTATATCGATCCAGTTGGGAATAAACTCGACGAGCATCTCTTGAGTATTCTTACCATGGACAATGCCCGGTGCTCTTTTTTTCCCTATATACACCGCATATGAACATTTATAATCTGAATTTAAAAGGGCCATGGGCTCACCATGCTTGAAGGTCACTATCCCTGCACTTACACCCTTGCTTACAAGACCATATACCTTGGAGGTATTATAGTCTTTCATGTCAAGCCATACACGGTTGATATCACCAAATTTGGCATAGGAAAGTGTCTTTACAAGTTGTACTTTTGGAGAGATCTCGAGGGATGACTGATGTTCTTCGAACATCATGTTTAATTCACTGGCGAACTCATGTGCAAGTAAGCTGTTCTCTTGATATCGTCTGTTTTCTTTTTGAAGTTTCTGGATGGTAGCTTGTTGGTCATAATGTTCATCAATCGAGGTGCTGATATTCTCAACACTCTCATGATAGAACTCTTTTACACTGTTAAGAGCCCCAATAAAAGGGTCTTGAACCCAGTTCGTAAGTTTTAAAACGCCAATCAATATGGCAAATCCTAAAAATAAAAAGCCTACCAGCTCTCTATTCATGCTCAAATAGTTCCTGAAGCAAGTCTATCTCTTCAAGTGCACGTCCGGTTCCTTTTGCAACGGCAAGTAGAGGTTCATCTGCCACATATACAGGGATCTTGATCAACTCTGAAAAGAACTTATCCAGTTGACGGATCAATGCTCCACCACCTGTGAGTATGATTCCGTGGTTTACTATATCACCTGCCAGATCCGGTGGCATGACTTCAAGAACGTCTCTTAAAGCCTCACCGATCTCTTTCAATGGATCACGCATCGCTTCACGAGCATCTTCACTTGTCAATTCGATCGATGAGAGGAGTCCTTCGACTTGGTCACGTCCATTGACGATCATTGTCAACTCTTCATCCAATGGCATTGCTGTACCGATAGCGATCTTGATCTCTTCCGCCGAACGTTCACCGATTAGAAGATTGTATTTACGTTTGACAAAGTCGATGATCGCCTGATCGATCTTATCACCCGCAACGCGGATAGACTTCGAAAGTACAAGACCACCAAGAGAGACAACACCGATCTCTGTCGTACCACCACCGATATCAACGACCAGGTTACCCTGAGGCTCACGGATATCAATACCCGCACCAATAGCTGCTGCCATCGGCTCTTCGATCAGGAAGACTTCGCGTGCTCCCGCTGAAAGAGCCGACTCACGTACTGCTTTACGCTCGACCTGAGTCAGACCATATGGTACACAGATAATGATACGCGGGCTGATCAGTGCTGAACGACCGTGCGCTTTTTGAATAAACTTACGGATCATCTTCTCCGTCATGTCAAAGTCAGCGATAACACCGTCTTTCATAGGACGGATCGCCTTGATATTACCCGGTGTCTTACCAACCATATCTTTTGCTTCGCGACCGACTGCCAGTACTTTTTGCTGACCGAAACGTTCTGTCTTTACTGCAACAACAGAAGGCTCATTGATAATGATCCCCTGGCCTTTTGCTATAACAAGTGTATTTGCTGTTCCTAAATCGATAGAAAGGTCACTTGAAAAAAGTCCTACAAATTTGTTAAAAATCATATATATTCCTGAATTATGCTATTTTTTTCTTGGTTTTTTTGATGTAAACAGGTTTTGCACCCTCTTCTACCATCTCTTTTGTCACGACGACCTCATATCCAGAATATTCCGGAAGCTCGTACATCGTATCGATCATCATCTCTTCTAAAATCGAACGCAGACCACGTGCACCTGTCTTACGAGAGATTGCCTTCTTAGCGATAGCGTTAAGTGCATCATCCTCAAAGTTCAGCTCAACATCATCGATCGCAAACAGCTTTTTATACTGACGCACCAAAGAGTTCTTCGGTTCTGTCAAGATCTTGATCATTGCTTCCTCTTCGATCTCGCTAAGTGTAGCAATAATTGGTAAACGACCGATCAATTCCGGGATCAGGCCGTACTGAACGAGATCATCCGGTTCGACCATGTCAAATGTCGGTTCTTGCTCATCTTTGGATTTTTTCTCGTGCCCAAAACCAAGTACGTTCTGACCGCCCTTACGTTTAAGGATATCTTTCATCCCGTCAAAAGCACCGCCACAGATAAACAATATACCCGAGGTGTCAACCGAAACGAACTCCTGATTAGGATGTTTACGTCCGCCTTTTGGTGGGATATTTACCTGTGCCCCCTCAATGATCTTAAGAAGTGCCTGCTGAACACCCTCACCCGAGACATCACGTGTGATCGAGCGATTCTCACTCATACGAGAGATCTTATCGATCTCATCAATAAAGACGATCCCTTGTTGCGCACGCTCGACATCACCATCCGCTGCCTGTAGAAGACGTGTCAGGATGTTCTCAACATCCTCACCCACATAACCTGCTTCTGTAAGGCTTGTCGCATCGGCGATAGCCAAAGGAACGTTAAGCACACGTGCAATAGTCTGTGCCATCAATGTCTTACCTGAACCAGTTGGTCCTATCAGCAGGATGTTGGACTTTGCAATCTCCGTCTCATCCTCTTCGATCTCATGCTGTTTAAAGATGCGTTTATAGTGGTTATACACCGCAACCGAAAGAAGCTTACGTGCATTTTCCTGACCGATCACATATTCGCCTAAGAATGCATTCAACTCTTTAGGTGTCATCAATTCACCGTCTAATTGAGGTTGAGAAGATCCTTCTTCCTCACTTGCCGCATCATCACCGAACATGATACGGTAGGCTGAGATCACACAGTTCTTACAAATATAAACACCGTTACCGGCAATAAGAGGATTCTCTTCTGTCTCCATCGCTTCACAAAAGCTACAGTTTCTATGAATCATTACCCTTCCTTTCATACGCGATACCACGTTTTGTCTTGACTACAAAATCGCATAAGGCTTTGACATATTGGTTATCTGTCTCATCTAGCAATTCTTGGGCCGCATCTTTTAATGGACGACCCTTCTCAAACAGTTCTCTGTAAGCAGATTTTAGCTGGTTGATCTCGTCTCTTTCAAGTTTACGGCGCAGACCTGTCAGGTTTAGTCCACGAAGACCTGCTCTATTCCCTTCTGCCATACAAAACGGAGGTACATCCTGAGACAGAGCAGAGGCACCCGCTACCATCGCATAATCTCCAATATGCACAAACTGATGCACCGGTGTCATCCCACCAATAACGACATGATCACCGATCTCCACATGGCCTGCGATCGTCGCCGCATTTGCGAAGATACAGTGAGAACCGATAATACAGTCATGACCGACATGTACATAACCCATTAGTAAGTTATGAGACCCGATAATCGTCTTAGAACCTCCGCCGGCCGTTCCTGGGTTTAGTAGTGTAAACTCACGGATAGTGTTGTCATCACCAATGATCAGTTCAACCTCTTCACCGTTATATTTAAGGTCTTGAGGAACAGAACCGATAACAGCGTGAGAGAAGATTCTATTGTTCTTTCCAATCGTCGTTTTGCCATATATACAAGCACCTTGAGCGATAGTGGTACCATCTCCAATGATCGCTTCTGATGATACAAAGGCATACGCAGCAATAGAGACATTCTCGCCGATTTGAGCGCCCTCTTCGATTATAGCCTGTGGGGAAATCATACTCATTGGGCTTACTTGTCTACTACCATAGCTTTTAATTCAGCCTCTGAGACAAGGTTTCCGTCCACATATGCTTTACCTTGAAGAACCCAGATAGCTCCCTTGTGCTTGACAACAGAGATCTCGTATTCCAAACGATCACCCGGGCGGACAGGATTACGGAACTTAGCCTTATCAATGCTCATGAAATAGACAACTTTTTCCGCTGCTTCTTCTTCTGTCATATCCATGCTTTTGAATGCCAGGATACCACCGGCCTGAGCCATACCTTCAAGAATCATCACACCTGGATAGATCGGATGCCCCGGGAAATGTCCTTCAAAAACCTGTTCACCGATACTGACATTTTTAAAACCTAAAAGTTTTTCATTGTTGACAATATCTGTAACTCTATCGATCAGTAGAAGAGGATATCTATGTGGTAATATTTTCTGAATTTCTACAACGTCCATCATAGTCGCAAAGCCTTTTTATAAAATTTGGCTATTTTAACAAAAAACAGGTTAATTTAGTATTATTTATACAAAGAGAGAAAGAAACTCCCTCAGGAGCTTCTTTTGGTACCGTTTAGAAGAGCAGTGTAAAATATTTACAGATCGGCTATATTCAGGGTCAGACCCTTTAGGTTTGAGACCGGATAAGAGTAAGTGATCCCGGCACCTTCACCGATAAGATCAAGATCATCCATGATTTTTTTGATGATACGCTCCACATTTTTTGTCGGCGTGATAAACATCAGATTGGAATCTGTGGCCCCGTCATGAAGCCTGTTATAGAAGTTTTCCATCTGCTCAAGCCCCATACCTTGAGCCTGCATGACAGTCACGCCCTTTGCCCCAGCTTCTCTTGCAGAAAGCAGGGCTTCTTCCTCCCTATCGCGCGGTACGATGACATGCACTGCCGAAAACGGAAGATCATAGGTGTGTCTTTTATCCGTTCCGTAGATATTGACCGTCGATAAGCCCATGTCCTGAGCATGTTCAAGTGCATTTCGCAATTCGTTGATATGCATGACTTCCAGTTCGTGTCTGCCTTTCACACCCATTCGTTCCGTCATAACACCGTATGCCATCACCGTTAACATAGGGAAGAGCGAGGCAAAGGCGATAAGACCAAAACCATCGATCAATGGATCACGTCCGGGGATGTTTGTTGCCAGTCCAAGACCAAGAGCAGCGACTAAAGGAACCGTCACCGTAGATGTCGTCACCCCACCACTGTCATAGGCAATCGGAACGATATATTTTGGTGCGATAAAGGTAAGCGCTATCACAAACATATATCCGGCCATGATGTAATAGACGATCTCTCCACCATTGACGATCCTGTAAGCGCCCAGAGCAATCCCTATAGCAACACCAAAGGCGACAAACAGACGTAGGACAAAGTCATTGATCTTTCCGTCACTGATCTCTTTTGCTTTTTTTGCGATCGCTGTTAATGAAGGCTCAGCCATGGTCGTTGAGAACCCGATAGCAAAGGAGAAGGTGTAGATGATGATCGTACTGTCATTTTGTGTCAGCTGAAACGCCATCGTCTCACCCAGTGAGAAAAGTCCCAGTTCAAGACCGATAATAAAAGCATCAAGACCGAGGATGACCAGGCCAAAACCTATCAGCACGCACTTTAAGTTTTCGATAGGCTTTTTCAATACGGCGTACTGAAAAAAGAAGATGACCCCTAAAATCGGAACAACATCCATCACGACACTGAAAAGACCTTTTAGCAATGCCAACGGGTTTAAGTCCAATGTAAATGATGCTTCACAAGCCTCCGCTACAACCGGGACTACCGGTTTTACAACTTCTACGACCTCAACAAACTCGTAAACGAAGATCCCGTAAAACTGCACGAATATCATCGGTGTCAGGGAGGCAAAAGCGATCAGTCCAAACCCATCCAAGACGGGGTTTCTTCCCTTGATCGTCGAGGCCAATCCAATGCCAAGTGCTGCGACAAGAGGAACCGTCACCGTAGACGTCGTCACCCCGCCAAGGTCAAAAGCAAGTCCGACAATCTCTTTTGGAGAAAATGCCGTAGAGGCAACGACCAAAATGTATCCGGCGATGATGTAGTAATGGATTGGATGACCTTTGATGATCCTCCAAACACCTAAAACAATAGCAAATCCCACAGAAAAGGCAACCACAATCCTCAAGACTGCGGCATCGATCCGGCCACAACTTATTGCCGCTGCCTTTTCAGCGATCACCACCAGAGCAGGTTCTGCCACCGTTGTACCAAAGCCGATCATAAAGGCAAACAACACTATCCAGAAGGTCGATCCCTTATGTGCAAAATCACTTGCCAGTTTTTCACCTACAGGAAAGATCCCGACCTCAAGGCCTAAAAGAAAGACAGCCAGACCAATAGCGACTATAAAAAGGCCTATGGCTGTACTGCCCCAGTTCTGAGGAACACTTTGGATGATAGCAAGTTGGAAGAACATAATGACCAGAATGATGGGCATCAGGTCCCTAAAAGACTCTTTGAGCAGTTTTATAAATGACGCAAGGCTGAGCATGACTCTCCTGAATACAGATGACCATCCTCATTTATCTTTGAAGACAGATCTAAACATTTTTTTGAAATTATACAAGAAAGAAATTATTTTTTAACTGTTTCAAGATAAGCTATCCTCTACTATTCCCGTAAGCCTTGGAACACAACATTCAAAATCAAACATCTTGGAGTAATCATGAATAATGCTACAATTTCAAAAAGATAAGGCTGTTTTCCCTATATAAAATGTTTTATCTTCCGAGTATCTCTTCAAGACTGGTGGCATATGAGTATTTTTGCTTTACAATCTCCCGCAGGTGGTTTCTTAGACGAAGACCTCCAACACTTTAACAAAATATTTGATGACTGGTGTGTCCAGTTTGAGTGCCTGGAAGATGCACAGCTCATCGCTGAGAGCCTTGACAAACGAAAGCAGGTAGAGATCGTCGAGATCACACCGCTGAGCTATCCGAAATATTTTTTTCCCACTCTGCAAGGACATATTCACGCCACCCGTGAACTTGAAGGAAAGATAATCTGCATCGTTGAGCCCTTCATGGGTTCAAACTACCGTATCGCCGTATGTGACTTAAAGAGTAAGAAGGTTACGCTGACAAGTAAACGTTATAAAAGCGTATTGAGCGTCGAAGGAGCCTTTGCCAATTTTACAGTCTGAGTAGTATTTAATAGGCAAGGCTTGAGTAGGAGCTTTATATCCCTATTTCAGGACAAGGTATTCTCTATTGTCCTCATAGGTCTTGGCATCAAGATAAATATCGATCTTACCCTCTTTTATCTCGTCCACGACAAAGATAGGACTCAAGTCATAAGGGGAGTTGCTCAAGAGCTGACGTACTTCGATCTCACGTTCCACACT
The DNA here is from genome assembly GCA_041562655.1 of Sulfurimonadaceae bacterium. GTDB lineage: Bacteria > Campylobacterota > Campylobacteria > Campylobacterales > Sulfurimonadaceae. The sequence continues at coordinate 318 of JBFEXN010000008.1, read as the reverse complement.
CAGAGGATTGAAGATCATCTCCTTCACCGTTTTAAAACTGCATTTTGAAAGAGTGTTGAAAGTCTCAAGAGTTATCAGTTTCACCTCTTCTCGGTTCATAAAATGAAGATTGTTGATCGTGTACTCGATACGTCCATTAGCCTTTTTTCGAGGCAGTGTCGAATAGATAAGCCCATGCGCATCGACCGTTTTTTTATCTATGCTCATTCTTAGGTTATATTGACGATAGTTCAAGAACTTCTCACGTACGAGCTGATACTCCTGGCCCTCGTCTTCGTAGTCCATACGACGCTGGTAGAGTTCGAGTCTCTCTTCTAT
>JBFEXN010000007.1:0-20736 GCA_041562655.1 Sulfurimonadaceae bacterium | reverse complement strand
GAACACGACGAGAAGACGATCCTTGTTGAGTTTACTGGAAAAGACGCTGCACTTCTGATCGGTAAAGAGGGATACCGGTATAAGGCCCTCTCTTATATGTTGTACAACTGGATCAATGCAAAATACCAGTTACAGCTACGTTTGGAGATCGCAGAGTTTTTAAAGAACCAAGAAGAGATGATCTGTAAATATCTCGAGGGCGTGAACGAGAACATCGATCGTGACGGCCGTGCACAGACGAAGATACTTGATGGCGTCTTAGTACAGATAGCCCTTCGTGAACTCCGTGCTTCTTATCCGGACAAGTATGTCGCTATCCGTTCGACCCGCGATGGAGCGAAGTTCATCATCGTCAACTCTTTTAATAACAACAACACCAACTACTAAGATGAATGATACAATCGCAGCCGTCGCCACAGCCCATGGTGTCGGTTCAATCTCCATTATCCGTTTAAGCGGTGATAATGCCCTTCTCATTGCCAAGAAACTTTCGAAAAAAGAAGACTTCAAACCAAGGCATGCAAGTCTAAGCACTCTGTATAACACTTCAAACGAACTGATTGATGAAGCTGTCGTCATCTACTTCAAAGGGCCTTACTCTTTCACGGCTGAGGATATTGTTGAGTTTCAATGTCATGGAGGCAAGATCGTAGCAGAACAGGTCTTGCAAGCCGTCTTAGAGGAGGGTGCGCGTTTAGCTGAACCGGGAGAGTTTTCCAAACGTGCCTTTTTAAACGGACGTATCGACCTGACAGAGGCCGAAGCGATAGCCCAACTCATAGAAGCGAAGAGTGAGGATGCGGCAAAGATATTGGCCAAGCAGATGAAGGGAGAGTTAAAGGGATATGTAGAGAGTGTTAGAGATGACCTGCTCAATATATTGGCTTACTCTGAAGTCACAATCGATTATGCTGAGGAAGACCTTCCTCAAGACCTTATTGATCAGATCTTGGATCGTCTTGAAAAGCTTCGATTACAGCTCTGTGATACACTTCAAGCCAGTCAAAGCCGGGCCGGTCTTATGCAAGGCTTTAAAGTGGCGATCATCGGTAAGCCAAATGTCGGGAAAAGCTCTTTACTCAACGCCCTTTTGAACTATAAGCGTGCGATCGTATCAGATATCGCAGGCACGACGCGCGACACGATCGAAGAAGAGGTGAAAATAGGTACACATCTTATACGTATGGTAGATACGGCCGGTATTCGTAATGCCAATGATGAGATCGAGCGTATAGGGATTGAGCGAAGTATCGAGGCGATAGAACAAAGTGATATAGTTATCGCCCTGTTTGACAATTCTCGTTCTTTTGATGAAGAAGATGAAAAGATCGTTTCTTTGATCGAAGAGCACAAAGACAAAAAAACGTTTATCATACTCGTGAACAAAACAGACCTTGATCCAAAACTTGATCGTCACCGAATAAAAGACTATGCTCCGATTGAACTTAGCTGTAAAGAGAGTGCAAGAGAACTTATCGCTGAGTTAGAGAGAATTATGGATACAAAAAATGTATCAGATGAGATGATGTTGATCTCAACTCGCCAGATCAATGCCGTTAAAAAATCGCTTCAAGAGATAGAAGATGCGAAACAGCCCTTACAGGAACAAGAACTAGAGATTTTTTCATTTCATATGAATATGGCTATCACCGAAGTCTCTTCCATCACAAGGCCTTATGAGCACTCTGAGATGCTGGATAAGATGTTTGGAAACTTTTGTCTTGGGAAATAGCCTTTGAAAATCATCGCTATTGATTTGGGCCTTAAGCGTATAGGTCTTGCCTACTCTGCCGATAAAAACTTTGTCACTCCTCTTAATGCGATTGAGCGTAAGAATAGAAACCAAGCATCTGCCGCTGTCAAGGCAGCCCTTCTTGAATGGGATGTGGAGGCAGTGGTTGTTGGTATTCCTATGGGTGGAAGCAGTGAGGATGAGATGCGTCGCCGAGTGGAGCATTTTATGAAGCTTGTAGATTTCAAGGGCCCTGTGTATTTTCAGGATGAGTCTCACTCATCTTTAGAAGCAGAGGAGTCTATGAAGGGTATGATGAAGCAGAAAAAAGATGGACGGATCGATTCCCTTGCTGCAAAAATCATCCTTGAAAGATGGATCACGCACAACAAGGACCTGTTGAAATAAGCCTTTACACGCGTAAGTCATAGCGGATCTTTTCGGTCGTTACAGCTGTGTATCTTTAAGTTTCCTTTATTATAATTAATCTCAAAACTATAATTTAAAGGAAGCATGATGAAACGATTTATGGTGACGTTTATAATGTTACTGGGTTTGAACACACTACTTTTTGCTGAGGGACTCACTCTCACAAGTGCGGATCTTAAAGGGCAGCTCTCGATCAATGAAGTCTTCGATGGTTTTGGTTGTACGGGAAAGAATATCTCTCCAGAGCTCAGTTGGACAGGTGAGTCCAAGGGTACTAAGAGCTTTGCACTGACAGTATATGACCCGGATGCACCAACAGGAAGCGGGTGGTGGCATTGGCTTGTCTTTAATATCCCCGTATCCGTGCACTCTTTTTCCAATGGTGTTGATCTGAGTCAAAGTGCAGCAGTCGAAAGTATGACTGATTTTGGGAAAACGGGTTTTGGAGGAGCATGTCCTCCGAAGGGAGATAAGGCACATCGCTATATCTTTACAATCCATGCTTTAGACGTTGATAAGCTTGATCTAAAGAGCAGCGCAAACCCTGCGCTTGTCGGATATTACATCAATGCACATACCATTGCAAAAGCTTCATTGATCTCGTACTATCAGCGTTAGGATATAGAGCGGAGCTTTTTGGTCTATATCGCCTGAAAAAACTCTGCTGCCTCGAGCTGATCATCATCTAGACCGGCTAAGGCATAGTCTTCGTCATTAGCGATCTTGTCTTTGATGTGATTTTGACAAAAATCAAAAAGCACCTTGCGTGTCCCTTCAACGTCATTGAAGTATCCCATTCCACTGAATTGATACGGATCTTCTTTTTCTATACATATCAGGGTGATGTCTGCTTTTTCTTCAAGCATCTCGACCAGCTCTCTGTAACTGACATCAAAGTCTGTGATCATCCACCCCATATCTTCGATCTCTTCGTCACCAAACTCAGCAACACCATCCCCACTGGTATCATCATAATGGCAATTACGAACGTTATAGTTGATAATATCCTGCCAAGCACCGCCGGCTTTGATCAGTACACGATCATCATCTTCGAGTACTTGATACTCTTTACCAAGAAGATCCTGTTTGCTCATCGGTTTTGGGATACTCAACGCGCTGGGAGCCTGAGGTGTGATCTTGCCTTGATAGATAAAGATATCAGAACGTTCAAAAGGAGCATATTTGATTTCACCTTTGATGGTAATACCAAACTCTTTGTTTGAACTTAATGCTTGCGATAATTCATCGTTTGAGGTAACAATAACTTCATTAAATAAGTTGATTTTTTTCATAATGACTCCAAATTTTTTCGAATTGTAACCAATACTTTGAGTGAAGTGCTTTAAGTCTAAAATTGATTGAAAAATTTAAAATAAATTATACAAAATATTGTTAGAATGACAATCGGAAATTTTTATAGAAGGTTCATATCCATGGTAAATGAAGCCATTTTACGACAATTAGATTATATACCAAATGAAGCATTGAAAGAGCAAATGGGTCGTATTATCAACAATACGACATCTTTTGAAAAGATTGAAAAGCATTTGATGGAACTACATAAACAGCTCAAAGTCGACGGTTCATATGTCGCAATGTCAAACTCGGAAGATTGTTTTAAGATAAAGATCGAGGCACCAAGCAGTGAGCTGACAAAAGAAGCACATGAAAAGATAGCTCACTGGGCTGAAAAATATAAGGTGCAAACGATGAGAGTCGACAATAAAGACACCTACTATATCAAGGGCTTTGTACACTAGATATGCAGATCGAACCAATCACTCAGATGGGGTTTGATAAACTCACTGAAGAGTTCAAATACTTAAAAGATATAGAGAAGCCTCGTGTCAATATTGAAAAGCAGGAGGCTGCTGCCCAAGGTGATAGAAGCGAAAATGCAGAGTATCATGCAGCTAAAGAAAAACTCCGTCACATTGACAAACGTCTCTTCTTTTTAAACAATCACATTCAAAAGAGTAAAATAATTGACCCGTCCGTTCTGTCCAACGACAAGGTACACTTTGGTTCAACAGTGACACTTATAAATCTAGATAATGATGAGAGAGAGGTCTATACGATTTGCGGCGTATTGGAGAGTGAACCTGAGAATGGGCTGATCTCTATCCATGCACCTTTATCGAAGATGATGCTGGGTAAAAAAGAAGAAGATGAGTTCGTTATAAAGCTTCCTCAAGGAAAGAAAGAATACGAAATAGAAAAGATCGAGTATCTCCCTATTTATTCTCTAAAGAAAAACATCCGTACTATCGAAGACTACTCTTTTCGATAGTCATACCTGAGCTTGCATGACTTTGCATCAAAGAAGGGTCGAGCATACTTAGTGCCGTCGAGTTCAGCATCTCTACCAAAGCGACCTTTGGCAAAACATATGCTTCATGTAAAGAACACGGATACTCCTCATTACATGCACTTTCTCCCAAGGCACAGTTGGAACAGTTGTTCTCACCGATCGCATCAAGGATATTCACCAAGAATATCTCATCCGTACTCTTGTTTAACAAGAACCCTCCATTGCGCCCGCGTGAGGCTTTTAATATATCTGCCTTGGCAAGTTTTGTAAGTAACATCGTGAGGTATTTGTAAGGAATCTTGGTCTCTTCATGAATACGTGTAGCGGAGAAGAGAGCCTCTTGATCCTGGGACATAAAAATAAGGATTCTGAAGGTGTACTGGGCAGTCTTGCTGAACATTGGATTGTCTTTGAAGTGTATTTTTGATCTTTTATTCTACTAAAAAATATTTAGGTCTGGGCATATGTTTAGCACCTATATTTTAATTTATAGCTTTTTTAAAGGATGGTATAAAGCAATTTTTAGCACAGTTTGACTATAATCGCGTCTTAGACTTTCTGAAAAAGTACCCATAATTGGTGAATTTTTAAAAAGTCTAAACAAAACTACACCAAGGAAGCCACGTGAGCTACGAAATCGAAAATATTGAAGAAGCGTGTTCATCACATAAAATCTCTGCTGAAGAGTATCAAAACATCCTGACGATCTTGGGCCGTCAACCAAATATGGTCGAGCTTGGGATTTTCTCTGCTATGTGGTCAGAACACTGTTCTTATAAATCGTCAAAAGTTCATCTAAGCGGTTTCCCGACAAAAGCTCCATGGGTTATTCAGGGTCCAGGTGAGAATGCCGGTGTTATTGATATCGGTGATGGCTATGCAGCTGTGTTCAAGATGGAGTCACACAATCACCCTTCGTTTATCGAACCATACCAAGGTGCTGCGACAGGTGTTGGTGGGATCATGCGTGATGTCTTTACTATGGGTGCGCGTCCGGTAGCTTCACTCAACGCATTGCGCTTTGGAAATGTACTTAATAGTGATGAGACTTCTGCACATCAACGCTTCCTGGTACGCGGTGTTGTTGAAGGTATCGGCGGATACGGTAACTGTATGGGTGTACCGACGATCGGTGGGGAAGTGAGTTTTGATGAGTGTTACAACGGAAACATACTTGTCAATGCGTTTAACTTAGGTATCGCAAAATCAGATGAGATCTTCTATGGAAAAGCAGAAGGTATCGGGAATCCAGTTATGTACGTGGGTTCAAAAACGGGTAGAGACGGTCTTGGTGGAGCAGTCATGTCTTCGGATTCGTTTACGGAAGAGTCGAAATCACTTCGTCCAACAGTTCAGGTGGGTGACCCATTTACTGAGAAACTGCTTCTTGAAGCATGTTTAGAACTGTTTAAAACGGACTATGTCGTCGGTATCCAGGATATGGGTGCAGCTGGTCTTACATCTTCATCATTTGAGATGGCAGGACGTTCTGGATCGGGGATGATCATGCATCTGGATAAAGTACCTGCACGTGAAGAAGGGATGACTCCGTATGACTTTATGTTGTCTGAATCTCAAGAACGTATGCTTATTTGTGCTAAAAAAGGGAGCGAGCAGGCGATCATCGATATCTTTGAAAAATGGGACCTCTCAGTTGCAGTTATCGGTGAGGTGACTGACACGGGCAGTATGGAACTCTTTTGGAACGGAGAGAAGTGTGCAGATGTACCGGTCGACCCGGTTTCTGAAGAAGCACCATGTCTGAATCGTCCTATGAGCAGACCTGCTTATCTGGATGAAGTCAATAAGGTGAATATCACTGATTTTGACGCGGTATCAAATCAAGAAGCCTTTAGCAAGTTGATGTCATCTATGGAAGTGGTTGACAAGGCATGGGTATATGAACAGTATGATTCAATGGTACAGACAAATACGATCAAAAAAGGCGGAAGTCTTGATGCTTCTGTTATTCGTGTAAAAGAGAATGGAAAAGCACTTGCAATGAGCTCTGACTGTAATGTGCGCCACTGTTATATCGATCCGAAAGGCGGAGCGGCAGCAGCGGTTATCGAGTCAGGAAGAAATGTCGCTATGACAGGAGCTCAACCTTTGGCTATCACAGATTGTCTAAACTATGGAAACCCTGAGAACCCAGAAGTCATGTGGCAATTTGCCCAGGGATGTTTAGGTATCAAAGAGGCATGTGCTGCGCTGACTACGCCGGTTATTGGTGGAAATGTCTCTCTTTACAATGAGACCAACGGTGTATCTGTCTTCCCAACACCATCGATCGCGACGGTCGGTGTTAATGATGATGAGAACAAGGTGCTTATGAACTCATTCCAAAAAGAGGGAAATGTACTTTATCTTCTTGGTGATACGAAGTCTGAGTTTGGTGGTTCATTATATATGAAAGAACTATACGGACAAGTGGCTGGTGTTCTTCCTGAAATTGACTATGACAAAGAGCTTAGTCTTTGGAATACAGTGATCAACGCGAATAAAAAAGGTCTGCTAGCTTCTGCAAAAGACTGTTCATCTGGTGGGGTGGCGCTGGTCATTGGTAAGATGGCTGCCGTCAGCGGCATGGGTGCAAATGTTGAAGTGACAGTAGAAAATACAAACGACATCTTTTCAGAAAGTTTTTCTCGTGCTGTCATAGAAGTCTCTCCTGAAAATGCTCAGGCCTTTGAATCAATGGTTGATGGTCTTTCTTATGAAAAGATCGGTACTGTTGGTGGGGACAAAGTCATTATCAATGATGTGAACATGAATATGGCGGAACTCAAGGCACTCTATTTTGATACATTCAAAAAAGTGATCGAACAAGACATCTAATCTTCTTTTGGTTAAAAGCCCTATGGCTTTTGACCGTTCTTTTTAATTCTCCGTATATAAACGATATTCCCAAGATAAATTTCATATGTAATACAAGGCATTTTTAGCCGCCTATTTTAGGTTTGAGTATTAATAATATGCTGTAATAGAGTCTATAAAGTCTCTTATGCTAGAATATCCGAATTAAAATTATGGAGAGAGAGATATATGAATAAGATTGAAAATATGGGTCGTAGAGATGTGTTACTTGGCGCGGTTGCTGCGACTACACTAGCAGCAAGTACAGTTATGGGTGCGTCTGAACATGATCATCATGCCGGTCATATGATGACACCATCAAATCGTGATACCAGTTTGATAGATGCTTCACTTCATTGTGTCAAGTCTGGACAGATCTGTAATGACCACTGTATTGAGTTGGTAAAACAGGGTGATACCTCTATTGCAGAGTGTCTTGCATCAGTATCGGATATGTTGGCGACGTGTACAGCACTTTCAAGATTGGCGGCAAATGAGTCCGTACACCTGGCAGCATTGGCTAAGGTTTGTATCGCTGTATGTAAAGATTGTGAGAAAGCATGTGCAAAACATGAAAACCATCATGCTGAGTGTAGAGCATGTGCACAATCATGCCGTGAGTGTATCAAGGCTTGTGAAAAAGTCGCAGCATAGTTGAAGAACAGGTTCCTCACCTGCTCTTACATTCCAAATAAATGTACTATTTTTCCAGCAGGGACTTTCCTAAACGCATAAGCGTCTCTTCAATCTCGTAAGGTTTTTCATTTATCTGCGTAATGCTTTTGAAGTTGAAGGCTCCGTCGTTGTAACAGATGACACTGTCTGTCTTTCCCGAACAAAGAGCATCTACAGCATAGGTACTGAACTGATAAGCCATCAGTCGCTCACGGACAGTCGGGTTTCCCCCACGCTGTATATGTCCGAGTGTCGTCACTCTTGACTCAAATCCTATCTCATCCTCAAACCAATCTGCGATTTCCTGGGAGTTGTTAAGGCCCTCTGCGACAATGGCGATAAAATAGTTTCGACCGTTATCGACTTCCTTTAAAAACCGTTTCTTTATTTTTTCAAGTGAATAGGGGATCTCGGGGATGAGGCACAACTCTGCGCCTGAGGTCAGTGCCGAGACAAGCGCAAGATAACCGCAGTCTCTACCCATGACTTCGATCACAAACGCACGTTTGAATGAAGAGGCCGTGTCACGTACGTTATCGGTGGCCATTTTTATGACATTTAAAGCCGTATCGACACCTAGACAGTACTGTGTTCCATTGATATCATTGTCAATCGTCGAGGGTATCCCGCAAAAAGCAATGCCATGTTCTTGAAAAAAGAGGTCGATCCCACGAAATGACCCATCACCGCCAAGTATCACCAGTTTGTCAATATTGAGCTTTTTAAGATTTTTGGCCGCAATAGATCTATATTCCTTCTTTGTAAAGCGTTCAGAACGTGCTGAAAATATCTTAGTGCCACCCCTGTGGATAATCCCTGTTACATCGGTATAGCTTGCCTTTTGTATCTTATTGTCGATCAAGCCTTCGTAGCCACCATAAACAAAGTAGGGTGTAAGTCCTTGCTCAAAACTGTATTCGACAAATCGTTTGATCGCAGGGTTCATACCTGAGACATCTCCACCAGAACATAAAATTGCAATATTGCTCATGGGTTAGCCTTTATTTAAAGATGATTATTGAGTTAAGAATCGAGCTTATCCCTGTATGGGAATAAAACTGAGCCGCCTCTATATGTTTAAGTTCATAGCCAGATCCATCATCCAGAAGTCTGCATACAGGATGTTGTGAAGCTTCAGTCTCTTCGGCGACAGGGGTCTGCTCTTGGATGGGTTTCATGTATAGTTTTTTGGCTTCTACTTTTTGAAATGTAAAATCAAGTGGAAGTTCACTCGCCCCTCCGAATCCGCGTCCTTCTTTATCATCCAAGAAAGCCTTTGAGACTTTTCCCTCGATCAGGGCAATAGACTTCTCGACTTCAATCTTCTTCTGGAGAACACTTTCATCTTTCGCTTCAAAGACCTCTTGTGTAATGACAAGCTTTTGTACCTGCTGAGGCTTTTTACCCAGTATTACCTCACCTTGACTGCTTCCGCCAAAATATCGTTGCAAACGGCATTCACTTGGAATCAGATAGACTTTTGAACGATTGAGCAAGAGGGGTTGCTTGTATTTTTCATGGAGCTCTTTGAGGTTTGTCTCATCAGTATTGTTTGAGATATAAATCAGTTCATTTGCCTGTAGGGATACGATCGATAAAAGAACTAGAGTGAATAATCTCATTGAAAGACATCCTTGTCTGAAAGCCATAAGATCCACGAACGTTCTTTGATGTCACTTACATCGATTAGCCCATCGTTCTTAAGATGGTAATATTCATATACAACAGAGATCTTTCCATCTTTTGCAGCATCTATGTAAGGTTGAGGGATGATTATCTTGTATGATTGTGTACCCGGCCCGATCCCATCCTGATCAGCCTTGTCCAGGGCTAAGACACCAAATAGCTCTTCACTCCTGCTAGGGACTTTTATACGTACATGCTGCGCACCATGATGCAGGGCAAGTTTGTAGGCTTTTGGAAGCTCGTGATCGCGCATCTCAAGGGAGTTGTAACGCGTTGAGCTTTGAAACGGAGAGGTAAACTCGCCTTGAAGCGTAAAGCCTTTGTCGCGTGCAGTGATAATGATGTTCTGGTCTTCAATCTTACCTTGAGTGATCGTCTTATTGTAAGTCGTCGTCGAACATCCGCTAAAGAGAGACAGGGTGATTATAAACAGTAGTAAAGTGCGCATTAAATTCCTTTGGAAGCCTATGGTGTAATAAAAGATAATTATAGCCTTTGTTTATTGTGCTTTTCTGAAGTTTTTGGCTAATCCTTTAAAACTAGAAGGTATCTTCTTTGGGTGTAAAGTATGTAAATATGTTATGATAATTTTACCAAGCTGAAAAGAGGCGATATGTTTTATCATATACATCCCATTGCATCTGTATTTGAGCAACTTGATACATGTGAGACAGGTCTCTCGGCACAAAATGCCGAAAAGCGTCAAAAACGCTATGGTCCAAACACATTGCCAGAATCTCAAAAGCGCTCCTTCCACACCATCTTTTTTAATCAGTTCAAAAGTCCGATAATCTATGTCCTTCTTATTGCTGTATTGGTCTCTATTGTGATCAGAGAGTTTACTGATGCTTATTTTATACTGGGTGTACTGATGATCAATGCCCTTATCGGAACCTATCAAGAGTACAGTGCAGCTCAGAAGGCAGACACGCTCAAGCAGATCGTCAAGACATTTGCCCGTGTCGTGCGTGATACCAGCGTGCAGCATATTGAAAGCAGCGAACTCACTCTTGGAGACCTGGTGTTGTTGGAATCTGGTTCGCAGGTCCCTGCTGATCTTCGTCTGATCAGTACAGATGAACTCTTTGTCAATGAGTCGCTGTTGACGGGTGAGTCTATTGACGTAAAAAAAGATGCTGAGTTTTTAAGTATCGATGAGGAGCTTCCCGTCGCGGATCGTATCAACATGGCCTATGCAGGATCTTTTGTCTCGAAAGGACGGGCAAGAGGGATCGTGACTGCCATTTCACTCGATACCGAAATAGGCAAGATCGCAGAACTTTTAGCTGGTGTATCTCAGCAAAAACCACCGCTCGTCATCCGTATGGAAAAGTTTAGCCTGAATATAGCAAAGGTCATTGGTGTCATAGTTGTCACTCTTATAGGGCTAGGTATCTATCATAATATGGAGTTGACGAAACTTTTTTTCCTTGTGGTCGCGCTTGCTGTGTCTTCCATTCCGGAAGGACTTCCTGTTGCTATTACAGTAGCCTTAAGTGCTGCTAGCAGTGCGATGAGTAAGCGTAATGTCATCGTACGTGAACTCTCCTCCATAGAGGGGCTGGGTTCTTGTACGATGATCGCGAGTGACAAGACGGGGACCCTGACTCAAAACAAGTTGAGTGTGGTCGCTTTTGTCACACCTGATAGAGCCTATGAAAATGGCATGTCACCACCTGATGATGTATTGAGATGTGCCACACTCTGTAATGAATCTGTTATTAATACGGATGGAAAAGAGCCGGTGTTCCTTGGTGATCAGGTCGATATCGCTTTGGCCAGGTATGCCCAAGCCCTTCAGTCTGAGATGAGCACGCTGCGTGAAGCCTCTATCTTGGTCAGCCAGTTTCCCTATGAACCGATACACGCCTACGCCGCGAGTACCTATCAAAAGGGCCTCTTTTATATACATTATCTAAAGGGATCCGCCGAAGCCGTCCTAAGACAGTGCAGCATCAGTGAAGCAAAGAAGCAGTCTGCCTATGTACAGATCGAAGAGTGGGCATCCAAGGGTTACCGTACCATTGCCTTTGCCACGAAGGAAAATCAGCAGAGTATCATCGAGCAAAAGGATTATACTTATCTGGGGTTTGCAGCTATCATCGATCCTTTACGTGATGGTGTCGTTGATGCTGTTCAAATGGCGCAAGATGCAGGTATCTGTGTTGCTATGATAACGGGGGATCACCCTGAAACAGCGTACCATATCGCAAAAGAACTGGGCATAGCCATCGATAAAGAAGAGGTGATCAACGGTAAAGAGATAGAACTTTGGCTGGAGCGTGGCGGTATTGCGAAAGAGATAGCCCACAAACGTGTATTCGCACGTGTGTCACCGGAACACAAACAGCGCATTGTCATCGCCTTTCAGTCCTTAGGGCATTTTATTGCCGTAACGGGTGATGGGGTCAATGACGCACCTGCATTAAAGTTTGCCAATATCGGAATCGCAATGGGAAAAAGTGGCACTGATGTCGCACGCGAGTCGAGCAATCTTATCCTTGCGGATGATTCTTTTCACTCTATTGTCAACGGGATAGAAGAGGGGCGAATCGCTTATGACAATATTCGAAAGGTCATCCATCTTCTTATCTCCACGGGATTTGCAGAGGTCGTGTTGGTCATACTCTCTATGCTTTTTATTGTGCCGATCCCTTTACTCCCGGTACAACTTCTTTGGCTGAATCTTGTCACAAACGGTATACAAGACGTTGCCCTGGGCTTGGAGAAGGGTGAGCCGGATGTACTGAAGCGCCGTCCCCGCGATCCGAAAGAGAGGATCTTTAACACGACGATGATAAGTCGCGTCGTGACAGGAGGCCTCTATATGGGTGTGGTTGCATTCAGTGTTTTTTATTGGCTTTTGTCATTGGGATATGGTGAGGACACAGCGCGTAATATCACCTTGGTGTTGATGGTCCTTTTTGAAAATGTCCATGTCTTCAACTCACGTTCTGAGAAACTATCTATCTTTAAGATCGAGCATAGACGAAATTATCTTCTAATCTTTTCCGTTCTTATCACACAAGTCATACATATTATCTCACTGTATACACCCTTTATGCAAGAACTCCTGCATCTTGAACCGATCTCGTTGAAGCAGTGGAGTCTCTTGCTATTGATTGCCCTTGGTCTGGTCCTTGTGATGGAGATCGAGAAGAAGATCGCTAAACGCTAACGGCCTTTTTCAAGATCGACGACTACTTGATGCATCTTGATAAGTGAATCCGGGTTGAGTGAGATGGAATCGATCCCGTTCTCAACGAGAAACTTTGTTATCTCCGGGTAGTCTGAAGGTGCCTGACCGCAGATACCGATGTATTTCCCCTCTTTTTTGCATGCTTCAATTGCCATCTTTATCATACGTTTTACCGCCTCATTTCGTTCGTCAAAGACGTGAGCGATGAGGTCACTCCCGCGGTCTACCCCCAATGTCAGTTGGGTCAGATCGTTAGAGCCGATACTATAGCCATCAAAGACCTTTAAAAACTCATCAGCGAGGATGACATTTGCAGGTATCTCGCACATGGCGTAGACCTTGAGGCCGTTTTGTCCCTGTATCAACCCCTGTGATTGCATGATCTGAATGACATTCTTTCCCTCTTGCGGTGTTCTGACAAATGGGAGCATGATAATGACATTGCTCAGTCCCATCTCGTCGCGGACATATCTTAATGCTTCGCACTCCCACTCAAATGCCTCTTGATATCCCTGTGAGTAATAACGGCTTGCACCGCGATAACCGATCATAGGGTTTTCTTCATCAGGCTCATAAGCTTCGCCTCCGAGCATATGTTTGTACTCGTTTGATTTGAAGTCAGATGTACGTACAATAACGGGCTTAGGATAAAATGCAGCGGCGATGGTCGCAACTCCTTTGGAAAGCTCGCCGATAAAAAACTTCTTAGCGTCATCATAATGTGTGATAAGGGATTCAACGGCACTCCTGTCTGTGAAGTCATTTCCTTTATAGAGTGCTATGAGTGCATTTGGATGAGCTTTGATGGCGTTGTTGATGATAAACTCCATACGCGCCAGACCGACACCGTGATTAGGAAGTTGCGAAAGGGCAAAGGCCTTTTGTGGGTCACCGACATTCATGTACAAGTGGGTCTTCGTCTCGCTCAGATTCCCAAGCTCAAGTTTGTTAATAGCGTGCTCGAGTTCTCCCTTGTAGACATAACCTGTGCTGCCCTCCGCACAGCTGATGGTAACGGGCATACCATCGTGAAGAAGCGTCGTCGCTTCGACACATCCTACGATAGCCGGTACTCCTATCTCACGTGCGACTATCGCTGCATGACAGGTACGTCCGCCTCGGTTTGTAATAACACCGGCAGCTTTTTTCATAACAGGTTCCCAGTCCGGGTCTGTGTTTTCCGTGACCAGAATATCACCTGTGTTAAACTGCTCGAATTCAGATTTGTCTCGGATCAATTTGACTCTGCCCGAAGATATCTTCTCGCCGACAGCCGTTCCCGTAAGGATGACCTCTTTTTTCTGTCCTTGCGTGAACACATGTGTCTCTAGAACCATGGCTTTGTCTTGGTCTTTTTTACTGTGGACCGTCTCCGGGCGTGCCTGTACGATGTACAACTTTCCATCTTTTCCGTCTTTGGCCCATTCGATGTCCATTGGGGTATAACGGGCGAAATGTTTGCTATAGTGGTCTTCAATGATACTGCCGTAACGGGCAAGGGTCATGACATCTTCATCACTGATGCAAAACGCTTTTTGTTTATCAGCTGTTGTGTCTGTGTTTATGGTCTTGGTAAGGTCGTGTGGATCATAGATCATAGTAAGTGCTTTACTGCCAAGTTCACGTTTTAGAAGTGTCGAGTAGCCCTCTTTGAGGGTCGGTTTAAAAACGGCAAACTCATCAGGGTTTGTCGTTCCGCCGACGATATTCTCACCAAGTCCCCAGATAGCGTTGATGACAATGAGTCTGTTCGAACCGGTGTCGGGGTCTATAGTAAACATGACACCGCTGCTTGCCATGTCACTGCGAACCATCTTTTGTACACCTGCACAAAGCGCGACATGTGAATGATCAAAACCGTGGGTGAAGCGGTAACTGATCGCACGGTCAGTAAATAAGGAAGCGTAACATCGTTGCACATGCTCAACGACCTTATCCTCCCCGCAGATATTTAAAAAGCTCTCCTGTTGTCCTGCAAAACTTGCATCGGGCAGATCCTCGGCAGTTGCGGAAGAACGTACCGCGACATCCAGTGTATCGGCATGATAGAAATGACAGAGTCTTTTATAGGCATCTTTGATCTCCTGCTCAAGAGACTTCGGCATCTTAGCCTGTAAAATACTTGTGCGGAGTCTCTCACCAACCTTTGCAAGGGCTGTCACATCACTGGTATCAAGAGAAGCACACATCTCATTTATCAAGCTTGTAAGGCCTGCCTTTTCCAAAAAGTAAAAATAGGCCTCACTGGTAGTGGCAAAACCAAAAGGAATATTGACACTCTGGCTTGAAAGGTTTTGATACATCTCACCCAAGCTTGCATTCTTACCGCCAATAAGGGCAATGTCATTGTTGTTGATCTCATCATAAAAACGAATATATCTTAATGTCATCTTGCATCCTTTTTCTATGATTATTATAGCTTATTCAAGTTCAAGAGGTATTGCTAATAGTTTTGAGGTAATATAAACAAGAAGATAGAGGTATGTCTGGTTGCGAAAAGACTTGACTCAGTGTATAATGAGGAAAACTATGATTTATCTCTGTTTGAGCAATGATCTATCATAGGTATTGATCTTGGGGACGAGGAGGGCGTATGCGTATTGTAATCGTTGGCGGCGGGATCGCTGCGGCTTATATGGCAAACGCACTTTATGAACAGGCTCCGGAACATGAGCTTGTGATCGTCTCAAAAGAATCCAATCCGCCGTATGACCGTATCCATCTCTGCTCTTTGGTCAACAAGAGTGCCAGTATCCGTGATATTGCCCTAAAGCTTCCTCCTGACGTCAGGCTTGAACTCGATGCCGAAGTCATCGACATCGATAAAGATGCCAAGCGCATCTATACGAAAAATGCCAGTTATGCTTATGATATCCTTATCATCGCAACCGGTTCCGATCCCCGAACATTATTTGATATTGGACACCTTAAAAACGTGAGGACTTTCAGAAGCGCTGCAGATAGCGAGTGTATAGCCGAACGCTGTAAAGGGAAAAATGTACTCATGATGGGCGTCGGTCCTATTGGGCTTGAGCTTCTTGATACCTTGTGCAGTCTGGATGGTCCTAACAAGATCTATCTTGTCTCAAGAGGTGTCCATCTTTATGACAAAGCGATGACACCGGCAGCTGTGCAGATGATGAAGGAGATCTATGAAAGTAGCGATCCCCGAGTCGAGATACTTTTGCAAGAAGAGATCATTGAGAAGAAGATAGAAGGGGCTGAGATCACCCAGATCGTGATGAAAAACCGTACGATCGAGGACCCTTTTGTGATCTTTGGGGTGGGTATCTCACCAAGTTCAGGGCTCGCTAATGGTGTTTTGAACATCGATAGAGGGATCCTTGTGGATGAGTATATGCGTACATCAGATCCGTATATCTATGCGGTTGGGGAAGTCGCACAGATGCCTGATGGCTATATTGCCGGAAGGGTAAGAGAATGTACGATGCAAGCCGATGCCGCCATAAGAGCAATTCTTCATAAAGAGGGGGAAGGCTTTAAAGAGTTTGTCACCATAGACGGTCTGAAGGTGGGACGTTTTTTACTGGCGGATGTGACATCGACGCAGTATGACAGAAAAGATACCCATAATGAAGATATCGTCATCACTTCAAAAAGCGACAAACGCATCGACCACTATATTATCAATAATGAGCGTCTGGTCAGGTTTATAGGGATAAACACCAATATTGATGTCATGATGATAAAAGAGATGATAGAAAGAGGTGAAAAGATCAACCCCTCTTTGTTGTACTCAAACCGTATTGTCAGCAAGAGAGGAAAACTGATCTGTAGTTGCGCAAGTGCTTATGAGAAGGACCTTGTTGCTATTATCAAAGAGAACTGTATAGAAAGTTTTTCTGAGCTTAAACCTTTTAGTGAAGCGGGCAGGGTCTGCGGACGCTGTAAAAAGGATGTGATCGAACTGATAGCCGACACGCCGGTAGACCCTGAAGAGGCAGCACGCTTAAGGGCTGAACGAGAAGCCGCGTTACAAGCGCATGAGATGGAAGCCGTGAAGCGCCGCATAGACAAGTTCAATGCCCTGCATCCGAAAAACATGATTGATGAAGAAAACCTTGAAGAGGCGATCAAGGCCTTTGACATGGAAGGGGAATATAACCGCTGGGTCTCCATGATCACGGCCAATATGCGCCTATCTCCGGAGTATGAACCCTTAGTCAGCGAAGGGGTAGAG
Organism: Sulfurimonadaceae bacterium; assembly: GCA_041562655.1. Taxonomy (GTDB): domain Bacteria; phylum Campylobacterota; class Campylobacteria; order Campylobacterales; family Sulfurimonadaceae. The sequence continues at coordinate 3,647 of JBFEXN010000007.1, read as the reverse complement.
CAGCTTAACAAGATACCGATAATCTGGCTGGAGCTAGCGGACTGTACCGGAAACTCGGAAGGCTTTATCAAGTCTGCCCATCCTAAGGTGGATGATCTTATCTTGCAATACATCTCTTTGGACTATCACGAGCTTTTGATGGCGGCTTCCGGCGAGCAGTCAGAGAGTGTCTTGGACGATATCATCACAAACGATGCCGGCAAGTATATCTTGCTTGTCGAAGGGGCTATTCCTTTGGGAATGGATGGAAAGTTCTTACGCATCGGGCCCAAAGGCGAGACAGGACACGAACTGCTTAAGCGTGTCGCTAAAAATGCGGCAGCAATACTTTCAATCGGTTCATGTGCCTTTGACGGGGGTGTCGTGGCAGCCGAACCGAATCCGACAGGTGCAGTAGGTGTTTCTCAGGCCCTGGGACGAGACGATATTATCAATCTGCCGGGCTGTCCTGTGAACCCTATCAATATCGTAGGTACCTTACTGCATTACATTATGTTTGACGAGCTTCCTAAACTTGATGAGAAAAACCGCCCGGAATGGGCATACGGGTTTAGGATCCATGACAACTGCGAAAGACGCGGTCATTATGAGCTTGGAGAGTTTGTCTTGGAATGGGGAGATGAAGGGGCGAAAAAAGGATGGTGTCTGTTTAAGATGGGATGTAAGGGCCCTTATGCAAATCTGAACTGTTCTATGGTAAAGTTCAATGAAGGTACCAGCTGGCCTGTGCAGGCAGGACATGGCTGTTTCGGCTGCGGATTGGGCAAGATCGCCTTTGATCATCTGGCCAATCATAGAGAAGTCGATGATGATATCAAAAAAGTCTTGGAAGATGAGAGGCAGAATCATGGGAACTAAGAAGATCGTCATTGACCCGATAACAAGGATAGAAGGGCATCTTCGTATCGAAGTCGAAGTCGATGAGAATAATATCGTAAGAGAAGCCTGGGCTTCGGGTCAGCTTTTTCGGGGTATCGAGACGATCTTGAAAGGGCGTGACCCGCGCGATGCCGGCCTTATCGCCCAGCGTATCTGCGGAGTCTGTACCAATGTGCATTACCGCGCCTCGATCAGTGCCGTTGAAGATGCTTATAATATCGCCTTGCCAAAGAACGCTGAGATCATTCGCAACCTTGTTACCCTGGCGTTATTTGTGCAGGACCATATTATCCATTATTATCATCTGCACTCACTTGACTATGTGGATGTTGTCAGTGCGCTTGATGCTGATGTGGACCAGGCGGTTGAAGCTGCAAAAAACTACCATAGTAATCCTTACCAAAACTCCAGTTCTCATCTTAACAGCGTGCAAAACAAACTGGGGTCATTTGTAAAAGCAGGACGTTTGGGCCTTTTTGCAAATGGTTACTGGGGGCACTCTGCTTATAAGTTCACTCCCGAAGAGAACCTCATTCACATGAGCCATTATCTTGAAGCGCTGCGTGTTCAACGTGAGATGAGCAAGGCAATTGCGATCTTTGCCGGTAAGACACCGCATCCGCAGAACCTTGTCGTAGGCGGGGTGACCAGTGTGGCAGACATGCTTAACCCGCAGCGTTTGAATGATTTTATGTTTATCATCAAAGATGCGCATGACTTTATACAAAGGGCCTATATACCGGATATGAAGATGGCCATTAAGGCTTATAAGGATGAGATGAAAGCCGGAGCGGGACGCGGAAGCGGGAACTTTCTTGCTGTGGGGGGCTACCGCTTTGGCAAAGCTGAACAGCTTTTTGAAGGGGGTGTCATCACCGGGCATGATTTTGAGAAGATCGAGGAGTTCGACGATGCTTATATCACCGAAGAAGCGTCACGTTCATGGTACGCTGATGATGCAGCTACCGTACCCTATGATGAAAGTACAGAGCCCCTTTATACTGACCTTAATGATGATGGAAGTCTAAAGAGCGAAGGCAAATACAGCTGGGTAAAGGCTCCGCGTTACAAGGGTAAGCCGATGGAAGTCGGTCCGATAGCACGTATGCTGATGGGATATCTCAAAGACTCAAAGGTGATCAAGCCGTATGTGCAGGGCTTTATGGATGAGACGGATATGGAGTTGATGGACTTCTCTACAACGCTTGGTAGAAATGCGGCTCGTGCCCTGGAGGCTCAGATATGCTGTGATTATATCTTTGACTTCTGCAGTGATCTTATTGAGAACATCAAGTACTATGATGAGCAGACCTGGACGAAATATGTCTTTGAAGAACTTCCCCTGCAGGCAAAGGGTCGCGGGATATTTGAAGTGCCCAGAGGCGTACTCTCACACTTTATAAGGATTGATGATGCCAAGATATCCAACTATCAGGCGGTGGTTCCGACGACATGGAATGCCTCGCCAAAGGATGCATCCGGAATCCGTGGTCCCTATGAAGAGTCACTTATCGGTATTAGACTTGAGGACACTTCCTCTCCATTGGAAGTCCTGCGGGTCGTGCACTCTTTTGACCCTTGTCTCGCCTGTGCAGTCCATGTGATCGACACAAAAGGCCGTGAGTTGAGTGCTTATAAGATCAAAGCTGCCTGTAGCCTATGAAAACAGTCGTCATCGGAGTGGGCAACATCTTGTTTATGGATGAGGGGGTCGGTGTATATGCAAGCCGGTTACTGCAGGAGAATTATACCTTTGAGCCTGAGATAGAGGTAATCGACGGGGGTACGCTTGGGTTTAACCTGATGGAGTATTATCATGATTATGAGAAGGTCATCATCCTGGATACCGTCTCTATCAAAGATGAACCCGGCAGTATCTACTTTCTGCCATCAGAAGCATTGATGGGACTTGGCGATTATAAGCAGACTGTCCACGAGGTCGAAGTCCTTGGCATGCTGGAACTTTCATCGATGCTTGAGCAGGTGGCCGAAGTCAATGTCATCGGGATCATTCCCGAAGATATTCAAAGTGTACAGATCGACCTGACAAAGACGCTGAAACAAGCCTTTCCCGGACTGATAGAAAAAACACTCCAAAGCCTTCAGGATACAGGTGTCATTGTCAAAGAAAAGCCTATGCCGAAGCATCTTGATGAGATAATCGGTCTTTACAACTCTGCTGTTGCGAGGAAAGATAGTTGAAAGAAGCAAAGCCAAAGTCAATCAAAGTCTACATCGACGGCCTTGTACAGGGTGTCGGTTTTCGACCTTTTGTCTATAGACTGGCTGAAGAGTTGGGTGTTAAGGGTATAGTCCGGAACAGCGGAAAGGGGGTTCTGATCGAAGCAGAATCCGATGCATCTGTACTTGATCGTTTTACAGATGCTTTGAACACGACGCCTCCTCCCTTAAGCCGAATCGACAACTTTGATCTGAGTGAACAGGAGTATCAGGGTTATCAAGACTTTGATATCGTCCAGAGTGTGAGCGATCTGAAGTCGACAGCAGTCTCTCCCGACATAGGGATCTGCAGTGCGTGTGAGAGGGAGATGAGTGAGAAAGATGATCGCCGATATGGCTACTGGGCGATCAACTGCACCGATTGCGGCCCGCGCTATAGCATCATCAATACGCTTGCCTACGACCGTGCCAACACCTCCATGAATGTCTTTGAGATGTGCCCATCATGCCATGCAGAGTATCATGATCCCAGAAGCCGGCGTTATCATGCCCAGCCTATCAGCTGTCATCAATGCGGACCAAGACTT